>NZ_JBHUXV010000070.1:0-52754 GCF_042669125.1 Streptomyces sp. NPDC057253
CGTCAGCGCATGGGGCGGGAGGCGGCGACGGTGTGTGCCGTCAACGACACCCCGACGCGGGTCAGCCCCACCACGGCTGCCCTGAAGTCCTTGATGTGCGGGGTGGTGAAGTGCTCGTCGAGGGCCTGTTGCGAGATCCAGTGCTCGTACACCCGGATCCGCCGTTCGTCGTCGGGGTCGGCGGTCATGGCGTAGTCCAGGCAGCCGGGCTCGGCCGCACGGGTCTGCCGGCCCAGCTCGGCGAGGGCCTTGAGCATCGTGTCGCGGTCGCCGGGCTCGTAGTCCATCCAGCCGGCGACGACTAGCGTCTCAGCCATGTCAGTCACACGTTTCCTCTCGCGGTCATGACCGCGGACCCGCCACCGATGGGGAGACGATGACGGGCCCGCGGCGTACTCAACTGCCGAGCGGTACCGGGACGCTGTCCACGGTGACCGTGCCCCGCTCGCCGTCGACCGTGATCACCATGCCGTCCCGCAGCCGCCGCGTCCCGCCCTCGACGGAGATCACCGCCGGGATGCCCAGTTCACGGCAGACCACCACGGCGTGGCTGTTGAGCGCGCCCACGTCCACGACGGCCGCCCCGGCGACCAGGAACAGCGGGGTCCAGGCCGCGTCGGTGATCGGTGCGACCAGCACCTCGCCCGGCTCCAGCGCCTCGCAGGAGGCCGGGTCGGTGACCACCCGCACGGTGCCGGTGTAGGTGCCATGGCTGCCGGCCACCCCGGAGAGCACATCGCCCTCGACGGCGGCCGGGGTGCGCTCCTCGGCGCGTCGCGGCCAGCCGTCGATCTCGGTCTGCGCGTCGGCGGCCACGAAGAACGGCGGCTCCAACTCGTGCAGGCCCGCGTACTCCGCCAGCCGCTGGGCGATCACCGGCCCGAAGGACTCCGGGGCGGCGACATAGTCGTCGAGCTCGGTGTCCAGCAGCATCATCACGTCCTCGGGCCGGGCGAACAGCCCCGCCCCCACGCCGCGACGGCCCAGTTCCCGTACCGCCATGCGGATCTCGTTGACGACGGTGACGCAGTTCGCCTTGGTGCGCTCGCGGGCCGGGATCCACACCTGGGCGGCGTGCAGGCCCGCGTCGAACAGGGGCTGGGTCTCCTCGGGCAGCAGGGCCCGGATCTCCCGCGCTGTCCGCTCGCGCCCCTCGGTCAGGCGGGTGCGGCGGGCGGCGGGGGAGTCGTCGGCGGGGCTGTGCCGGATCCGGTCGACCAGGGCCAGCGCCTGGACGGGTGCCGCCTCCCAGGACAGCGCGTGGATGTCCCACTCGTTGGGGCCGCGGTCGCCGGACTCGGCGAGGAACTCCTCGAAGGAGTCCCGGAACGCCTTCACATCGCCGGTCGCGGTGGCGAGCGCCTCCTCCACCGCGGCCGGACCCTGCTCGAAGAGCGCGCTGAGCTCGGCCGAGGCCGCCACCTGACGGGACAGCGTCCACAGCCCGGTCGACGGCGAGGCGGAGTCGACGTCGCCCAGACCGCCGATCAGGTCCAGCATGGCGCCGGGCCGCTCCACGCTCGCGCACAGCGGGCCGAGGATCGCCGGTCCGACGGACGCGGGCAGGGAGGACTCGACGTGCCGCTGGAACGTCGTCTCCACCTCGTCCAGCAACGACCGTGCGTGCGCCACGAGTTCGGCGTCGGACAGGGTGCTCAGGTCGGGGCGGGAGCGGCGCAGGGCGCGCAGCCGTTCGCGGTCGGCGTCGGCCTCCGGGAAGCCGGTCTGGCCGAGCATCCGCTGGAGGGTCGCGCCCGCCTTGGCGGTCAGCTCCTCGTCCTGGTCGTCCGGGTGCGCCACGTACACCGGTGTGTCGGAGCGCTGGCCGACGAAGGCCGCGTCGATCTGGTCCGCGGTCTGGCCCATGCGGATGCCGAACAACCGCATGTGGGACAGGTTCAGATAGAAGTGCCCGCCGAACATCCCGACGAACGGCGGCCGGGGACCGGCCACTTCCTCCTCGCGGTAGATGCCGAAGCCGACGAAGCCCTTGCGCCAGCCTTGCAGGCCCCGCCCCCAGACCAGGGTCCAGCCCAGCGGGCTGGCCGGGTCCGGGAGGGTCTCGCCCGCGTTGGCCCGGGTGTAGTGCGGCAGCCGCTCACTGCGCTGCCAGTCCGTGATCCAGCTCTTCATGACGGAGTTCTCCCGCTGTCCGTACCCGCCCGTGCCCGTCCCGCGCCTACCACTGTGCCGTTCCGCCGTCGACGCTGATCAGCGTGCCCGTGATACCCGCCCCCGCGTCGCTCGCGAGCAGGGAGGCGACCGCCGCGATCTGCTCCACGGTGGTGATCTGCTTGGTGGCGGCGTGCTCGGCGAACCGGCCCAGCCACTCCTCGTACGAGATGCCCTCGGCCTCCGCCGCGGCGGGACCCGCGGCCCGCATGAGGTCGGTGTCGACGGCGCCGGGGCAGATGGCGTTGCAGGTGATGCCCTGGGTGCCGTACTCGAAGGCGGTCGCCTTGGTCAGTCCGTGGATGGCGTGCTTGTTGGTGATGTAGTGGCTGATCGCGGGCTTGTTGGCCTGCTTGCCCTCCACCGAGGAGATGTTGATGATGCGTCCCCAGCCGCCGTCCAGCATCTTCGGCAGCGCCCGGCGGGTGCCGTAGAAGTAGTTGTTTATGTTCAGGTCGAGGGCCGCGTGCCAGGCCTCGTCGCTGAGCTGGTGGATCGGTGCGAAGCCGGAGCTGCCGCCGGCGTTGTTGACCCAGATGTCGAGCCGGCCGAAGCGCTCGGCGGCGAAGTCGGCGAGGGCCTCGATGTCCTCCTGCCGGCTCGCGTCGCAGGGCTGGAAGACGGCCCGGTCCCCGGCGTCCATCTCCTCCAGGGCCTGCTTGCCCTTGACCTCGCTGCGGCCGCTGACGACGACCGTGGCGCCGTCGGCCAGGAAGGCCTCGGCGATGGCGCGGCCGATGCTGCGTGTGCTGCCCGTGATCACCGCGACACGTCCGTCGAGGCTGCCCGTAGCCACCATGGTGTTCTCCGAGTGTGGTTGGTAGGTCACCTGGCGGCTCTGGGGGCTGTGTCCAGGTGCTGGTGAATGGTGCGGTGGAAGTGCTGGAGTCCGGGCTCGTTGCGTCCGAAGACGAAGTCGGTGCCGTCGAGGGCCTCAAGGCCCTGCTGGACTCCGTAGGTGGTCGCGTAGTCCTCGTCGCGGACCACCTCGTGGAACCACTCGCCGAACCGGTCGGCGGCCTGGCGCTCCTCGTCGGTGACCGCCGGTTCGCGCAGCAGGATGATCTGCTGGGTCACCGACTCGGTCGCCGTGCGGGGCAGTACCAGGGAGACCGCGATCTTCTGGCGCCAGCCGCCGGCGATCGCGAGGCCCGGGAAGAGCCAGTAGATGGGCCCCACGCAGTCCCCGGGATCGCGCTGCTCCGGCGGCAGGTCGACCGCCCGCGCGATGGGGCGCAGCGCCGGTGCGATGCGCTGGTGGGGGCCCCAGGTGTCGTGGGCCATCATGTTCGACAGGTTCGTCTCGAACACCGTCTTGGGGTGCAGCGAGGCGAAGTGGTAGGTCTCCAGGTACCCGTCGAGGGTGACCTTCCAGTTGGGGCTGGTCAGTTCGCTGGTGGAGTAGTGGTGGCACTCCGCGAGGCGCATCCCCTCCAGGAGGGGCGCCAGGTCCCCGAGCCAGGCGTCCAGGTCGGGTTCGGCGGCCGGGTCGAGGGAGACGAAGACGATTCCGGCGCGCTCCCCGGCCGGGAGGGTGACGAGGCTGCGGCCCTCGCGGGGCACCTCGCCGAAGGTCTTCTCGGCGTACACCCCGCGCAACTGCCCGGCCAGGTCGTACGACCAGGAGTGGTACGGGCAGGTGAGCCGCTTCTGCACGCCGCAGCCGGGTTCGAGGAGCTTGGCCCCGCGGTGCCGGCACGCGTTGATCATCGCGTGTATCGCGCCCTGCCGGTCACGGGTGATCAGCACCGGGATGCCGAGCACGTCGATCGCCTTGTAGGTGTTCGGGCCGGGAAGCTCGCTGGACATGGCGAGCGGCAGCGGGACGCTGCGGTGGACCGCGTCCGTCTCGCGCCGCCAGCGGTCGGCGTCGAGGTAGTGGGCGACGGGTTCCGTCCACTGTCCCTCGGCCTCGTGCGTGGTGTTGTCGCGGTAGTGCGCCATCACCCGCTCGACGAGTTCGGCCGCCTCCCGCCGCATCGTCACGGCCGCCGGGTCGGTGGACCGGTCCTGGCTGATCCACGACGAGTAGTCGGGCGTCGGGGGAGCCGGCGGGGCCGAGGCCGGTGAGCCGCGCCCGGCGGTGGTGTCCCGGATCTCCGGCGAACTGGTCTGGACCACGATGTCCTCACAATCCTCCCAGCCGCGAGCCGGTGACCGGCTTCGTGACGCAACAGCTGGGCTGTGTCCGAAACTGCAACAGGACTTAGTGTGGTCTGTCAATAGAAAGTGTCGAAGTTGCCGCTCGGCGTCCCGTGGGGGTGGGTGCGATGGTCATGACCCTGCCGTTCGAGGTGGGAGTGGTGGTGCGCGACCTGGCGCTGATGGAGCGCTTCTACTGCGAGGTGATCGGCTGCCGCGTCGAGCACCGCTCCCGTGTGCCGGAGTCCGTGGGCGGCCCCGCGGGGCTCGGCGGCGAGCTGGAGGTGGTCTGGCTCGGGGTGCCCTCCGGAGGGTGCGTCAAGTTGATCCTGCCCCGGTCGGCGCCGGTGCCGGTACCTGCGGCGCCCTGGTCGGCCGGGCGTCCGGGGCTGTCGTATCTCACCTTCCACGTCGACGACATGGACCCGGTGGTGGCGGAGCTGGCGGCCGCGGGCGCCCGGCCCCTGTCGGACCCCGTCGTGGTCCCCGCGCACGGCCGCCGGATCAGCTTCTGGACCGATCCGGAGGGCAACGTCGTCGAGCTGGTCGACGGGCGGGGCCACCGACCGTGACCGGGCCATAGTAATTAGAGACGCTCTTCAGTAAGGTGCCCCCAGCCGGTTACTGTAGACCGGCACAAGTAACTCCGCTTGCTTGGCAACCTCCCTCGGACGAAGGGGCGGACGATGGCTCAACGAGCGTCGACGGCATCGAAGAAATCCGCGCAGGTCAGCACACAGGTCGTCAAGGACCTGCACGAACGCATGGTGCGCATCCGGCTGTTCGAGACCGAGGCGGGAAAGCTCATGGAGGCGGGCAAGCTGCCCGGCTTCCTGCACCTGTACGTCGGCCAGGAAGCCGTCGCCGCCGGCGTGATGGCCGCCCTGCGCGACGACGACCAGATCACCTCCACCCACCGGGGCCACGGACACGCCGTGGCCAAGGGCGTCGGCTTCCGCGAGATGTACGCCGAGCTGTACGGCAGGGTCACCGGCGCCTGCCTCGGCCGCGGCGGCAGCATGCACATCAACGACCTCAGCCGCGGGATGCTCGGCGCCAACGGCATCGTCGGGGCCGGGGTCCCGATCGCCGTGGGCGCCGCCTTCGCCGCCCGTTACAAGGGCGAGGACAGCGTCGCCGTCACCTTCTTCGGCGACGGCGCCACCAACATCGGCGCCTTCCACGAGGGCGCCAACATGGCCGCGATCCTCGGCCTGCCGGTCGTCTTCGTCTGCGAGAACAACGGCTACGCCGAGTTCACCCCGCAGTCCGCGCACATGCTGCTCACCGACGTCGCCGACCGGGCCGCCGCCTACGGCATGCCCAGCGTGATCGTCGACGGCATGGACGCGGTCGCCGTCCACCGCGCCGCCGCCGAGGCCGTCGCCCGGGCCCGCGCCGGCGCGGGCCCCATGATGATCGAGGCCAAGACCTACCGCTTCTTCGACCACCAGGGCGTCAAGGGCCTGCGCCACCCCTACCGCTCGGACGAGGAGGTCGCCGAGTGGAAGTCCCGCGACCCCATCGACCTCATCGAGGCCCGGGCCCTCGCCGACGGCACCGCGACCCGCGCCGACCTGGACGACGTATGGCAGCGCACCCGCGAGGAGATCGCCGACGCCATCGCCCACGCCGAGGCGAGCCCGCTCCCCGACCCCGCCGACCTGCTGCTGAACGTCTACTCGGGATGAGCGCCATGACCACCACCACCGAAGCGGCCCTCGCCACCCGCAAGCTCACCTACGTCAAGGCCTTCAACGAAGGACTCGCCCAGGCCATGCGCGAGGACGAGAACGTCTTCGTCGCCGGCGAGGACGTGGCCGGGTACGGCGGCGTGTTCCGCATGTTCGACAACCTCCTCGACGAGTTCGGGCCCCGCCGCATGATCGACACCCCGATCTCCGAGGCCGCCCTGGTCGGCCTCGGCGTGGGAGCCGCAGCCCAGGGACTGCGCCCGGTCGTCGACCTGATGTTCATGGACTTCATCGGCGTCTGCCTCGACCAGATCGTCAACCAGGCCGCGAAGATGAAGTACATGTTCGGCGGCGCGCTGTCGGTGCCGCTCACCATCACCACCGCCTCAGGCGCGGGCCTCGGCGCCGCCGCCCAGCACAGCCAGAGCCTGGAGGCCTGGCTCGCCCACGTGCCCGGCCTCAAGGTGGTGATGCCGTGTGACGCCTACACCGCCAAGGGCCTGACCGTCTCGGCCATCCGGGACGACAACCCGGTCGTCGTCATGCTCAACAAGGTCCTGCTCGGCAGCACCGGCGAGGTGCCCGAGGAGATCTACGGCATCCCCCTGGGCCAGGCGCACACCGCCCGCCAAGGCTCCGACGTCACCGTGATCGCCCTGGGCCGCATGGTGGGCGAGGCCCTCGCGGCGGCCGACGAACTCGCCGCCGAGGGCGTGGAGATCGAGGTCATCGACCCGCGCACCGTCCAGCCGCTGGACACCGAGACCATGTTCGCCTCCGTCCGCCGCACCAACCGGGTCCTCGTGGTGCACGAGGCCGTCACCTTCGGCGGGCTCGGGGCCGAGATCGCCGCCCAGATCCAGGACGTGGTCTTCGACTACCTGGACGCCCCGGTCCTGCGCATCGGCGCCCCCTTCTCACCCGTGCCCTTCTCACCGGTCCTGGAGAAGGCGTACGTGCCCGATCGCGCCCGCATCGCCCAGGGCTGCCGGCGCCTGCTCGAAAGGTCGTGACCGACGTGGCGGTCGAGGTTCTGCTGCCGAAGATCGGCCTGACCATGCAGGAAGGCACGATCGACGAATGGCTCGTGCCCACCGGCGCACCCGTCGCGGAGGGCGAGGCGCTGCTGCGGCTGGCCACCGACAAGGTGGACGTGGACGTCGAGGCGGAGGCCGGGGGACTCTTCCACCCGGTGGTCCCGGCGGGCACCACCGTGCCTGCGGGGGCGCTCATCGGGTGGCTGCTGGCGGAGGGGGAGCAGCCACCGGGGGACGCGGGCGCGCCCGCGCAGGCTACGGCAGCCGTGACCGGCACGAGCGCCGCTGTCCCCTCCGTCGAGCGCCTGCGGTCCTCCCCGAACGCCCGGCGGGTCGCCGCGGCAGCCGACGTCGACCTCACCGTCGTACGCGGCACCGGGCCCGGCGGCCGGATCGTCTCCGAGGACGTGGAAGAGCACCTGGCGGCGCTCGCCGTGCCCCTGCCTCCGGGCGGCAGCGCCTCCTCGCCACTGGTGCGCAAGCTGGCCAAGGAGCGGGGCATCGACCTCTCCGGGGTGAACGGCACCGGGCCGGGCGGCCGTATCCGCAGGGCGGACCTGGAGGCGGTCGCCCCGGTGTCCGAACCCGCCTCCGCCCCTGCGCGCTCCGGCCAGGTCATCCCGCTCACCGGGATGCGCGGCACCATCGCCCGCCGGATGCACGCCAGCCTCCAGGAGATGGCCCAGCTGACGCACGGCTACGAGGTGCGGATGGATGCCGTGGTCTCGCTGCGGGACCGGCTCAAGGAGGAGTGGGCCGACAGCGACCTGCCGGTGCCCAGCATCAACGACTTCCTCCTGAAGGCCGCCGCCCTGGCCCTGCGCGAGCACCCACTGCTCAACGCGACGGTCCGGGAGGACGGCATCCATCTGCTCGACGAAATCCACCTGGGTTTCGCGGTGGCCGTACCGGGTGGCCTGATGGTCCCCGTGATCGAGGACGCGGCGGAGCTGCCGCTGACCGGGATCGCCGGCCGGACGAGGGCTTTGGCCGAGGCCGCGCGGGCCGGGCGGATCTCTCCGGCGCAGCTGGAGGGAGCCACGTTCACGGTGACCTCACTCGGCGGGTACGGCGTCGACTTCTTCACCCCCGTGATCAACCCCGGCAATGTCGCGATCCTCGGGGTGGGCAGGCTCAGGGACGGCGTCGAGTGGGCGGACGACCGACCGCTGCGGACGAGGGTGCTCACCCTGAGCCTCACCTTCGACCACCGCGCGGTCGACGGGGCCCCGGCCGCCGAATACCTGCGCACGCTGGGGGAGTTGCTGAGCAGGCCGCTGCGTCTGCTGGTGTGAGCCGCGGCTCAGATGGCGGGGTCGGCGATCCGTTCCGCGAGCTCGCCGACCTCGCGGACGAACGCGCGGTGGCCCAGTGAGCGGTACACGTCGTCGCCCCGGACCTGTGAGATCGCCGCCGTCTCCAGCAGCGCCAGCAGGCCGAGGCCGATCACCGCCGCCTCGGCGTCGGAGACGGACACGCGTGCCTTGCGGATCAGCCGCACCATCTCCTCCAGCAGCCCGGTACGGCTCTCCTGGCGCAGCGCCTCCGCGTCCTGGCTCATGCCGGCCGACGACACGAAGAACACGGTGGCCGCGGAGCGGTGCTCACCCATCCAGGCCAGCAGGGCGGTGACCGACGCGCCGAGGTCCGAGCCGGGATCATGGGCCTCGGTGATCTCCCGCAACTGCTCGCGCAGCGCGGCGGCGAACGCCCGCATGGTCTCCGCCAGGACCTGGTCCTTGGAGGAGAAGTGGTAGTACACCGCAGCCGAGGTCATCTCGGCCCGGGCGGCGATGTCGGCGACCGTCACCTCGTCCGGGGGCTGCGTGGCGAACAGCTCCGTCGCCGCTTCGATCACCCACTGCTTGCGCGAGGGACGGTGAGCGGCGCGGGTTCCGGATGTCGTCATGATGTCAAGTATGCCGGGCGGCGGGTGTCCCGGAGGCCAACGCGCAGCAGGAATTGTGACGACGAGGCGTCGGAGTTACTGGATACACTGGTCAGTACGGAAGGGCCCCAGGACGCGGGTTCACGGCGGCGGGCAGGGAGCATGATGGCGACCACGACGAAGAACGGCAAGCAGCCCGCCCACCGACCCTCCCGGCGCCAGCACATCATCACCGCCGCCGTGCGGGTGTTCGGGCGCAACGGCTTCGCGGAGACCAGCGTCCAGGACATCGCCGACGAGGCCCAGGTGGTCCCCACCGCCGTCTACTACCACTTCGACGGCAAGGAAGAGCTGCTCGAACTCTCCATGCGCAGGGTCTTCGACCAGCTCAACGCCGTCGTGGAGGCGGCCCGGCCGGAGTCCGAGCCGGGTGACGCGGAGGGGCTGGTGCGGGTCATCGACGCCGTGTGGGAGTGGGTGGAGAAGAACCCGGACGAGGCCCGCCTCTACCAGGTCCAGGTCGCCTCGGCCAACGGCAGCGTCAAGGTGCTGCGGGACGAGTTCGAGCAGCGGCACATCCAGCGTGGCTACGACTACCTCCCCGAGGGCACCACCCGCAGCCCCCGCGCCGCGAAGGCCCGGCACGCGGCCCAGGCCCTCGCCGTCCGCACCCTGATCAGCACGACCATGCTCGTCACCGCGCTCCGAGCGGAGGGCGGACCACTGTCCCAGCTCCCCTCCCGGTCCGTGCTGGAGGCGGTGCGGGCGCTGGCACTGCGCATCGTCGCGGCCGAGCAGAAGGCGGAGTGACCGGCGCACCGGGCCACTGACCCGAGGCCGTTCACCAGGGCAGCGGCCTGCGGTCGGCGAACAGGCCGCCCGTCGTCCCGTCGCCCTCGGGAAGCGTCGCCAGCCAGACCGGTGTGTCCGCGCCCTCCGCCGGGCCGCGCGGGGCTGACGGGCCCCCCATGCCGCTGCGGGTCCAGCCGGGGTCGGCGGCGTTGACCAGGACCCCCGTCCCCGCCAGTTCGGCCGCGAGCATACGGGTCAGGGCGTTGAGCGCCGTTTTGGAGACGCGGTAGGCAGGGTGCCGGCCGGAGTCCATCAGCGACAGGGAGCCGTACGAACTGGTGAGGTTCACGACCCGTCCGTAACCGGCCTCCACCATCCCCGGAACGACAGCCTCCGCCACCCGCCAGGCGCCGGTGAGGTTCGTGTCCAGCGTCGCCCGCAGAACGTCCTCGTCGACGTACGGCGGCCGCAGTGGCCCGTCCAGGGACACCCCCGCGTTGTTCACCAGGACGTCGATCCCGCCCGTCAGCTCGCGCGCCGACCCGACCGCTTCGCGGACACTCACCGCCGAGGTCACATCCAGAGCCAGCGGCAGTGCCGCCGGGCCGAGGGCACGGCACCCTTCCTCTGCTGCGGCCGCTCCGCGCGCCCCGACCAGGACCCGCAGCCCCCGGTCCGCGAGCTGTCGGGCGATCTCCAGGCCGATGCCGCGGGCCCCTCCGGTCACCAGCGCGGTTCTGTCACCGTCGCGCACGGCTGCCTCCTCTCACACCGTCAGGACCGAGCAAGCGCTGATCCCAGGCGCCCCGTACACGTGAGTGAATCCCACCCGCGGCGTCCCCGGCACCTGCATGCCGGGCGCGCGGCCCTGCAACTGTCGTACGACCTCATGGAACTGGCGGAGCCCGGACGCGCCCACCGGCTCGCCGCCGGCCAGACAGCCACCGTCGGTGTTGACCGGGATCCGGCCCGTGGGGTCGGTGGCGCCGCCGGCCAGCAGTTCCTCCTGCTCGCCATGGCCGCACAGACCCGTCTCGGCCAGGTGGATCAGCTCGGAGCCGCTGTCGGTGTCCTGGAGCTGGGCCACCTGTACGTCCGCGGCCCGCACCCCCGCCGTACGGAAGGCCGCCTCCGCGGCGTCGATGCTGGGGCTGCGGTGCGGTCCCGGCGGCAGCCAGGGCGAGAACACCTCGAAGGAACCGAAGCGCCGGGTCCTGAAGGCCAATGAGGCCAGCCTGACGGGTCGTTCGCACAGGTCGAAGGCGCGGTCGCCGCGTGCCAGGACCAGCGCGGCCGCACCCTGGCCCGGCGAACAGAACATGTACTGGGTGAGCGGGGGACTGACCTCGGCCGAGTCGAGGATCTCCCGCTCCGTCAGCGGCTTGCGCCGCCAGGCCAGGGGGTGGTGCGAGCCGTTGCGGAAGGCCCGCTCGGCGACCAGCGCCAGCGCCCGCTCCGGGATCCCGTGCTCGTACAGGTACCGCTGCGTCTTCAGCGCGAAGAACTGGGTGGTGAGCATCAGGCCGGTCTCGGCGTACCAGTCGCCCAGGCCGTAGCGGGCGGGGGAGACATGGAACGCGCCGCGTTCGTGCTTGTCGAAGCCCACCGCCAGTCCCAGCGTGGCCTCGCCCGCGCGCAGCGCATCGGCCACCGTCAGCACGGTGGAGGCGCCGGTCGCGCAGCCGTTCTGCACGTTGACGAACGGCACTCCGGTCAGGCCCAGCCTGCCCACCAGCGTGTCGGGCTTGCCGGACACGTCGGAGCCGCCGGCCGCGAAGCCGATGTCGTGCCAGGCGACCCCGGCGTCGGCGAGCGCCTCGCGCACTGCCCGCCCGGCCATGTCCATGCCGCTGACGCTTTCGTCGCGACCGAAGGGGGTCCTCCCGCATCCGACCACGTAGACGTCCTCGCGCCGGGTCATCGCTCCTCGTCCCGCTCCGGACGGAACGCGAAGGTCATGACCTCGGTGCCGTCGTCGTCCCGGTACGCGCTCACGGTGGTGAGCCGGACCGGCAGACCGATCCGGATCTCCTCGCGGGGTACCGCCAGGCGTGCCTCGACCAGGACCTCACCGAGGTCCACATAGCCCAGGTGGTACGGACGATGGCCACCGGCCGGCGGCCGGTAGGGCGGCTTGGGCGGGAACGCCTGAAGCGTCCACGACCAGACCCGCCCGCTCACCGGAAGCACGTGCGCGGCCATCGTCCCGTCCGCACAGCGGGGGCACGAGTCCTGCCGTGGGAAGACGACGGTGGTGCACCCGGAGCAGCGGGCGCCCACGAGACGCCGTGGGCCCCCGTCGTCGTCCTTCCGGTCCTCCGGCCTCTCGAACAACGACTCGTCGATGAGTCTGGTGGTCATGCCGTCCCGCCTTCCGTGTCACCAGCCCAGCAGACCGGCCAGCCGTTCCCGATGGTGTGCGGCGCCGCCCAGCAGGACCGCGTCGGACTGGGCGCGCCGGAAGTACAGGTGCGCGTCGTGCTCCCAGGTGAAGCCCATCCCGCCGTGCAACTGCACGCACTGGGCGGCGACCGCGACGAACGCCTCGCCGCACCAGGACTGGGCCACCGCCGCCGCCTCGGCCAGCGCCTCGGGCGTGCCGTCCGACCGGACCGCGCGCACCACCGCCGACCGGGCGGCCTCGACCTGGAGCAGCATGTCGGCGCAGGCGTGCTTGACCGCCTGGAAGCCGCCGATCGCCCGCCCGAACTGCGTACGGTCCCGCACGTGGGCCACCGTCGTCTCCAACGCGGCCTGCGCTCCGCCGAGTTGCTCGGCGGCCAGGGCCACCAGACCCACGTCCAGGGCGCGGGAGACGACCTCCGCCCCCTCGCCACCGGCGGTCAGCGCCCGCGCCCGGCAGCCGCTGAAGGTGACCACGGCCTGGCCCCGGCTGAGGTCCAGGGTGGGCACCCGGCGCACCGAGACCCCCGGCTCGCGCGGGTCGACCAGGAAGAGGTCCACGCCGTCGGCGCCGGCCGCGGCCACCACCAGCGCCTCGGCGTCGGCACCGTCCAGGACGAACGGCGCGGTGCCGTCCAGCAGCGGCACACTGCCCTGCCAGGAGACGGCCACCGGCACGGCGTCCGCCCGCCAGGCCCCGTCGGGCGCGGCCACCGCCAGGGCGTGTACGGCGCCCTCGGCCAGCTCCGCCAGCGCCCTGTCGGCCGTGCCGCAGCCGGCCAGCACCTGTCCGGCCAGCACGGTCGAGGACAGCAGCGGCACCGGCGCCAGGGTCCGGCCCAACTCCTCGCAGACGGCGGTGATCTCGGCGAGACCGCCGATGCCCCCCGCCGACTCGGGCAGCCCGAGGGCGGCGAGGCCGACCTGCCGGCCGAGGACCTCCCACAGCCCGGCGTCGATACCGGGGGCCTCCTCGGAGAGCGCGCGGACCGTGGCGGTGCCGCCGGCGTCCGCGCACACGGACCGCACGGTCTCGCGCAGGTCCTCCAGCTCGGCCTCCGACAGGGCCGAGCCGTCGGTCACGGTGCTCGTCGTCATCGTGCGCTCCCGCTGTTCCCGCCCGGTTCCCGCAGGGCGCTGTGCGCGGCGGCCATCCGGGCCACCGGGACGCGATGCGCGGAACAGGAGACGTAGTCGAGGCCGAGGCCGTCGCAGAACGCGATCGACTCGGGGTCACCGCCGTGCTCACCGCACACGCCCAGCTTGATGCCGGGCCGCACCGCCCGGGCCCGCTCGGCCGCGAGGGCGACCAGGGCGCCGACCCCGTGCGGGTCGAGCCGGGCGAACGGACTGGCGGTGAGGAAGCCGCGTTCCCGGTAGGCGGCGAGGACCTGGCGCTCGACGTCGTCGCGGGAGAAGCCGTAGGTGAGCTGGGTGAGGTCGTTGGTGCCGAAGGAGAAGAACTCGGCGTGCTCGGCGAGTTCACCGGCCAGCAGCGCGGCCCGCGGGGTCTCGATCATCGTGCCGAGCCGGTAGGGGACCTCCACCCCGGTGCGGGCGGCGACCGCGTCGGCGGCACCGCGCACATAGGCGGCCGCGGCGGCCAGTTCCACGGGCAGGCTGACGAGCGGGATCATCACCTCCAGCCGGGGCCGCACTCCGGTGGCGGCGACGTCGGCCCAGGCGGTGAAGAGCGCCTCGGCCTGTGCCGGGTAGAGCCGCTCGTGCAGCAGCGCGAGGCGCACCCCGCGCAGCCCGAGCATCGGGTTCGCCTCCCGCAGGGCGGCGGCCCGCTGCTCCTCGGCCGCGTCCGGGGCCTCTCCGGGTGCGGGCAGGAACTCGTGCAGCGGGGCGTCCAGCAGGCGCACGGTCACCGGACGGTTCCCCACGGCGGCCAGCAGCGCGCGGAAGTCCTCGTGCTGGGCGCGTTCCAGCGCCACCAGCGCCTCGTCGCGGGCGGTCCGGTCGGCGGCCAGGAGCACCCGGCGGATCAGCGGCAGCCGCTCGCCGAGGAACTGGTGCTCCGTACGGCACAGCCCGACCCCCTCCGCGCCCAGCGCGAGGGCGGTGTCCACCTCGGCGGCCGTGTCGGCGTTGACCCGCACACCCAGCCGGCGTGCGTCGTCCGCCCACTCCAGCAGGGTGGTCAGCTCGGGCGGCGGCCCGGCGACACTGAGGCTCAGTGCCCCCGCGTAGACGGCGCCGGTACGGCCGTCCAGCGACACCGGGTCGCCCTCGCGCAGCACGCGCTCGCCGAAGCGCACCGTCCCGGCGGCCCGGTCCACCCGCAGTCCCTCCGCGCCGCACACCGCGGGCTTGCCGGCGCCCCGGGCCACCACGGCGGCGTGGGAGGCGATGCCCCCGGTGGCGGTCAGCACCGCGGCGGAGGCCAGCATCCCGGGGACGTCGGCCGGGTTCGTCTCGGCGGCCACGAGGACGACGGGCGTGCCGTCCGCGGCCAGTTCGAGGGCGCGTCCGCTGGACAGCACGACCGCTCCGGTCGCCGCGCCCGGGGACGCGGGCAGTCCCCTCACGAGGAGTTCCTCCCCGCCGGTCAGCCGCAGCTGGGGGTGGAGCAGCTCCTGCACCTGCGCGGGGCTGATCCGGCGTACGGCCTCCTCGTGGCCGAGGGCCCCGTCCCGGGCCAGGTCCGCGGCCAGACAGACCGAGGCTCGCAGCGGCGGGCGCGGTTGCGGGGCGGCGGCGAGCAGGGAGATCTCGTCGTCGCGCACCTCGAAGTCGACCGTCACCGGGGTGCGCAGATGGCGTTCCAGGGTCAGCAGGGAGTGTTCGAGCAGCGCGGTGCCGCCCGCGAGGCGCTCCAGCGGTTCACCGGTGTGCGGCGGCGGGGCGCTGCGCCGTACCCCGCGGAAGAATGCGCCCTGGGGTGAGAAGCGCCCGGTCGCGGGATCGCGGCTGACCGCCGTGCCGTAGCCCGAGTGGTCCGCGGGGCCGATGCGCAGGGCCTGTACGTGCAGGGCGACGGCCAGGTCGGCGGGGAGCTTCTGGGCGCGGCGGGACCTGCGGGCGCGGGGGGAGTCCCAGCGGCCGAGGAGGGCCCGGGCGGCCAGCGCGAGCTGCTGTGCCGGATCGTCCGGGAAGGGACGCGAGCCGTGCTCCGCCGTCAGGGACAGCAGCAGCTCCACCCGTGCCTTTGGCCCGGGGGTGTCCAGGAGGGCGTCGTCGAGCACGGCGGCGGGCACGTCCAGGGCGAACTCGGCGATCATGCGCACCGTGCCGGCCCACACCTCGTACAGGGCGTCGGCACTTCCGATGACGGCGGACAGGTCGTCCGCACGGGTGGGGGAGAAGCCGAGACAGGCCAGGTCCGGGGGCAGCCCGGCGACCTCGGTGGGCGCACTGGCCGACAGACGCAGCAGCAGCGGCCGGGCCGGGTCGGCCACGCGCCGCCCCGAGAGCTGTTCGACCAGTTCTACGGCGGCCTCGGCGGTGTCCGTCTCGCACAGCGACGCGGCGGCGCCCGCAGGCACGGTGAGCCCCGGGACGACCGGCAGGCCGAGGGCCAGCAGCCGGTCCATGGCGGCGCCGTGGGAGCCCAGCCGGTCGGCGTCGAGGCCGCGGATCCGCCCCTGCCCGTAGGGCACCAGGACCCGGCCGGGGCTGTCCGTCGCGGAGGGGGTGAGCGGGCCCGCCTCGCGGTCGGTGACGCTCACGCCCGGCCCCTGGTGACCAGTTCCTCTTCACGGGCCTCGTCCTCGGCCCGGCTGATCCCGAGTACGAGCAGCAGTTCCTGGTGCAGCCGCATCCACACGGTGTGGTACGAGTCGCACAGCGGCGAGGCCAGCCACTCGGGCGCGCCGTCGTCGAAGCGGTCGAGGGCGTCCTCCAGCTCCGTCAGATACCGTCCGCTGCCCGCGAGCGTCTGCTCCAGCCTGCGCAGCACGGGCTGGATGGCCTCGTGCACGTCCTCCAGCGACTCGCGCACCCCGGCGTCGTAGACGTCGTCCGAGTGGTCGTTGGGGGTGCCGTCGGGGCGGCACTGCCAGGCGGTGCACACATCGCGGATCTTCCGGTTGACCGGCAGGAACGCCTCGTAGGCCGCGGTGATGCGCTGTTCCCGCTCGGAACCGGCGGGGACCCGCAGGGTCTGTGCGGCGGTGGCCTTGGCGCGCTCGGTCGGCAGCACCACCGGCCCCTTGACCATGGCCAGCCCGGCCTCGACCAGCGGACGGTGCTCGGACTCCGGCCGACCGCGCCACATACCGCGCAGGACGAGATCGACGACTGCCTCGGCGAGGGGGTCGTCGGACGCGTCCGGAAGGTCCACGGCAGCAGATTGCATCGCCACACCATTTCCCCGGTTCTGTGGTGACCGGTTCCTCGGTTCTGTGTTGCCCGGAGGTTACGCCTCGACGGGCTGGTTAGTGAAGAGTGACTCAAGAAACACTTTCCGGTGCGAGGGCTCCGGAGCGGCCGCCGGCGGCCTTCGGGCGCCCCCGGGCGGCGAGGAACGCGGCCATGAGCTCCTGCGCCCGCGGACCGTCCGCGAGAGCCGCGATCGACCGCGCCTCCTCGGCCAGGTGGTGCCGCAGCCCGTCGCCGTCACCGCGGCGCAGCAGCGCCTTCGCGGCACGCAGCGCGTCGCCCGCGCCGGCGGCCAGGGCAGACGCGGTCCTGTGCGCCTCGTCGTCCAGGTGCCCGTCGTCCACGGACCGCGAGACCAGACCCCATCCTTCGGCGTCGTCGCCGGTCAGGACCCGATCGGTCAGGATCAGCTCCGCCGCCCTGCGGGGGCCCACCAGACGCGGCAGGAACCACGAGGCCCCGCAGTCCGGGGTGAGCCCGATCGCCGTGTACGCCAGCCGGAACCGCGCCGACCGGGCCGCCAGGACGACGTCTCCCGCGAGGGCGAGACCGACCCCGCCGCCCGCGGCCGCACCGCGCACCGCCGTCACCAGCGGCACCGGCAGGTCGTACAGGGCCTGTATCGCGGTGTGCGCGGCATCCGCCACGGCACGTACATAGGCGCCGGTCTCCGCGCCCCGGCCGGCGAATGCGCGCAGGTCGCCCCCCACGCAGAAGCTGCCGCCCGCCGATCGCAGCAGCACCGCGCCGCCCGGGTCCGCGGCCACCTCGCGGGACGCGTCCCGCAGCGCCTCGGCGGTCCTCAGGTCCAGGGCGTTGCCCCGCGCGGGATCGTCCAGCCTCAGTTCGACGACCCGGTCGGGGTGACGGACGATCCGGACCGGCTGGGTGCTCACGGGCAGGGTCATGGGCGGTGCTCCTCGCGTCTTCCCGTCGACGGGTGCTTCCCGGCAAGATACTGAAGACGCTATACAGTTTCTAGGACGCGACGGGTCGGACGCCCGTACGCCCGTCGGCGGGAGGACCCGTGCCCATCCAGTTCGATGTCGATCCGGCAGTCGCCCAACTCGTCGCGTCCACCGCGGAGTTCGTGCGCGAGGTGGTCGTCCCGGCCGAGCGCGAGTGCGGCGGGTCCGTGCACGACGCCCCCGAGGCCCTGCGCGAGACCCTGCAGAAGGCCGCCCGTGCGGCGGGCGTCTTCGCCCCCCACGTGCCCGAGCGCTGGGGCGGGCACGGGCTCGACCTGCGCGGACAGGCGGCCGTCTTCGAAGCCGCGGGCTACTCCCTGCTCGGTCCGCTGGCGCTTAACTGCGCGGCTCCTGACGAGGGCAACATGCACCTGTTGGAGAAGGTGGCCACCGAGGAACAGAAACAGACCTATCTGCGCCCCCTCGCCGCGGGGGAGACCCGGTCCTGCTTCGCCATGACCGAACCGGCGCCGGGCGCCGGGGCCGATCCCCGCTCCCTGCGCACCACCGCGACCCGGGTCCCCGGCGGCTGGCGCCTGGACGGACACAAGTGGTTCATCACCGGCGCCCACGGAGCCGGCTTCGCCATCGTCATGGCCCGGACCTCGGGCAGCCCCGGCGACCCGGGCGGCGCCACCATGTTCCTGGTCGACGCCGGCACGCCCGGCATGCGCCTGGTCCGCAGCATCGACACCCTCGACGAGTCGCTCTTCGCCGGACACGCCGAGATCGTCTTCGAGGACTGCGTGGTGGGGGAGGGGCAGGTCCTCGGCGAGGTGGACCGCGGCTTCGAGGGCGCCCAGGTCCGGCTCGGCCCCGCCCGGCTCACCCACTGCATGCGCTGGCTGGGAGCGGCTCGCCGCGCCCAGGACGTCGCGCTGGAACGGGCCGGAAGCCGGATGGCGTTCGGCTCGACGCTCGGCGACCTCGGCATGGTCCAGCAGATGCTGGCCGACTCGGAGATCGACATCGAGGCGAGCCGTGCCCTGATCCTGCGCACCGCCTGGGAGCTGGACACCGCGTCGGCGGCCGCCTCCCAGCTGACCTCGGTGTCCAAGACCTTCGTGGCCGAGGCGGTCAACCGCGTGGTCGACCGGGCGGTGCAGATCTGCGGAGCCCTCGGCATCTCGGCCGCGGACGCGCCGCTGGCCCGGCTGTACCGGGAGGTACGGCCGTTCCGGATCTACGACGGCCCCTCGGAGACGCACCGCTTCGCCATCGCGCGGCGGGCGGTGCGGCCGTATCGGCAGCCGCGGGCGGAAGCGGCCGAGAGCCGCTGACAGTCTGGGTCTGTCGTCTGGAGCTGGGCCGGAGCCGGGTCTGGAGCCTCGCCCGCGCACCGGAGTCTGCGTGAGCCGATCGATGCATACGCCGTTCAGGCGCCGGCCCCGGCAGTCCCCGTGCCGTCGGCCCGGGGGCCGTGCCAGTCCAGGCACAGGACGGTGGCGTCGTCGCGCACATAACCGTCGCAGGCGTCGGTGACCGCCTCGACCAGGGTGCGCACGACCTCGCGCGGGTGATCGGCGGCGGTGTCGGAGATGAGTCCCGGCAGATCCACCTTCTCCGCCTGCCGCTCCACCATGCCGTCGGTGAAGAGGACGAGGCGGTCGCCCGGACGCAGGTCGATGTCCTGCACCCGGTACGCGCCCTGGCCGACGACGCCGAAGGGCAGGTTCACGGCCAGGGACAGCTCGCTCACCCTGCCCTCACGCAGCCGCAGCGGCCAGGGATGGCCGGCGTTGACGAGCTGGGCCGAGGTGCCGTCCAGGGCGATACGCAACAGCTGGCCGGTGGCGAAGGTGCGTCGGCCGTGGTCGAGGAGGGCCTGGTGGGTGCAGCGGGCCTGCTCGGCGAGGTCGGCCCCGGCGCGCCGGGCGCCGCGTGAGGCGTTGATCAGGAGGGTGGCCATGAGTGACGCGTCGACGTCGTGCCCCATGGCGTCGGTGATGGACAGGTGCAGGGTGTCACGGTCGAGCGAGTAGTCGTAGGTGTCACCGGCGATGTCCGCGGCGGGGACGAGAGCACCCGCCAGAGCGAACTGGGGAGCCTCGCAGGACGCGGCCGAGGGCAGCAGCTGGCGCTGGATCTCGGCGGCGAGACTGACCGGGGTGGTGCGATTGCCCCAGTGGTAGAGGTCGGTGAAACGGCGGTCGGTGACGATGATGTAGGCCAGCGCGTGCGCGGCCTCCTGCACCTGCTCCAGGACGTCCTCGTCGGCGTGGGTGAGGACGAGCTCCAGGATGCCGATGGTGTCGCCCCGGTTCGAGACGGGCGCGAGGACGGACTGACCCTCCCCGTCCTCGGGAATCCGCATCAGCTTCTGGGTGCGCAGGACCTCGCCGTACGTACTGTCGCCGATGAGGGGGACCTGTTCGGCGTGGCGCTCCTGAGGCTCGTCGGCCTCTTCGCTGACCCGCAGCAGCCGCTGCCCCACCATGTCGACGAACAGGAAGGACACATACCGGGCACCGAACCGGTCACGCAGATTGCGCGCCACGACATCGAGGGAGCGCACGGGCGCGGCATCCTCAGCCGCTGCCAGTACCTCCGCCAGTCCGATCCGATCGCGCGCCATGTCATCCTCCCTGGGTCACCATTTCGCTTTCCCAGCGAGACGGCAGACACATCATTCCTGTGATGTGTGCCTCCCGGGCGCTTCACACGGCCCGCGGCTCATACGGTCGCGCCACCGCTGCCCGGAGGCCGCCGGAGCAGGTGCAGACAGACGACCGCGGCGACGACGGTCCGCCGTTCCGAGCCGTCCAGCCCGGGGCCGGTCTCCACCACGTACTGCTGCAACCCGATCCACATGTCGATGCTGCTCACCGTGACCCGACCGAGCACCTCCGGCGCCGGACCGCTGTACGGATCGGTCTGGGTGAGCTGCCACTCGATGGACAGCTGACCCCGACGGGTGAGGAAGAGAGACCGTCCTCCTTCCGTCCGAAGACGCAGCTGCGCGGTTTTGACGAACCGTCCGGTACTGACGGTGCCGACCTCCCGGCCGGTCGCGTCGTCGAAGCGGAACTCCGCCGGCCCGAACTGCTCGATGTGCAGGAGGCGTTCGCCGGCTGCCATGGTGAGCAGGTGGTGCGTGTCGTCGGTCTCCGTGACGTGAGCGAGCGGGGTCCCTTCCACGGTGGACACGGCGAGAAGCGGCCCCAGGTACCTCCGCCACCGAGAACGCTTCGGCTGCGCCACGACAACGGCTTGCAGCGCGAACAGCCTGGCATCCGCCGACGCTCTTCCATCCTCCACGCTTCCCCCTGCCCGAGCACGTCCCCTGTGACCGACACCCTGTCCCCTACCCACCGCGGGGGCGCACGCGGCCGCACGGCACGGTCCGCCTTTCTACGACCCCTCCGTCAACCGTGACTGGGACCGGAACTGCCGTACGAACGTCCTCGGGTCCCGTACGACCTGCCACAGCCCGGTCGACAGCAGGGTCAGACTGACGGTGAAGCAGAGCCAGAAGACGAACTGGGCGCCGGGCGCGAGGTCGTGGGTGCTGCCGTCGTCGTACAGGCAGTACGCCTGCGGGGGAAAGGGCTTCGAGACGCCGACCCCTCCGTAGTACATCGAGCACGGATCCTCGCCGGGATCCTTGAGCGTGTCGTCCGCCGTGACGATCAGCAGCCAGGCCACCGCCGTCACCGGAACCGTGCCAAACACGGTCACCTTCGTCCAGATCGGCAGACGAGGGTGGCCGAGGAGTCCGGTCAGCGCGACCAGTACCACCACGAACACCGCGACGACGACCGCCGCGGTGAACCGCCGCTCGAACACCTCGACCAGGAGCCATGCGACCCCGGCCACCGGAGGAGCGGTGAAGGCCACGACCTTGATCCCGGGCGCGATCCGAGGGTGCACGAGCAGACACAGGACGAGCGCGCACACGATCACGGCGAACAGGGTGGTCATGGACGTGCGGCGGGCGAGGTGGGGGAGTCCCGGTGCGTCTCGTCCCTGCGCCACGCTCCGACACCGAGCTGTCCGGTCGTCCCGAGATCGAGTTCCGGTACGACCGTCACCGGATCGGCCGCGGGTCTGGCCCGCACGCGTACGTAGGGCGCGTTCACCGCTTCGCCGAACTGGGTGGTGTTGCGCCAGGCCAGGTCGGCCACCGCGGCCTCACCCGGCCCCAGCACCACGGGGCGCGGGCGGCCGTTCCCTCCGAGCCCGGTGCTGATGCGGTCGGTCCCCTCCAGGATCCGTACGCCGTTCACGGTCTTGTGGTCCGCGTCCTGGAGTTCGAGTGCGGGGTAGCCGTCGAGCCGGTACGGGCGCGTGCCGCAGTTGACCAGGTGCAGACCGAGGACGCGCAGGCCCATGGCCGCGTCCCCCTGGTCGGCGTAGAGATGCACGCCCGATGTGGGACACGGCCCGGAGGCGGACGACACCTCGGCGGTCGGGACGCTGCGTACCTTGGTCACCTGCACGCCCGTCACCGCGGGTGCGCTCCCGACCGTCTGCCGCATGACCACGGTTCCCTTGACGGTCCGCCCCGGCGCGATCGCCTCGACGGTCCGCTCCCCGTTGTCGACCGCGCCACCGGACGCCGAGAGGAACCCGAAGGTGAGGGTGTAAGTGGCCTTCTCCTTCTGTCGGTTGGTGAGTTCGAAGTCCGCGCTGTAGTCGACCCCCGCACAGCCGCTCGCCGGCCCCCAGGCGTACAACGCGGTGATGCGGACGCCGCCCTCGGGCGTACCCCCGGCGGAGGGCAGGGGTAACGCGGAGGGCGTGCCGGAGGTGCGTGGGGACGGTTCGGAGCGCTCGGTGCTGCCGTACGGCGCCGCGTCCGAGGGGCACAACGCCTCGGCGCGGACCGGGGCTTGGCCGTCCCCACCGCCCGGCGAGGCGCTCTGGGTACCGCAGGCGGCGAGCAGCGCGGCCGCGGCGAGGACGGACGGTGCCGTACGGGAGGGAGATGGCATCCGCCCACCTCACCAGGGGCCCCGCCCAAGGGCTGTGGCGGAACCCACACCTCCGGTCACAGCGGTGTCACAGACCACACGGGAACCACCGGCAAGCCGACTGGAGGGCTTCACGCCTTCCTGCTGGACACGGTGGTCGCCGCCCGCCCCACGGGTCGGCTCACGTGTGGCTCACACCGTGCCCAGCCGAGCCGGCACCTCCCGATGGCCGTTGGATATGAAGGACTCCAGCGGGCGCAGTTCAGTCATGGGTACGGCCGCGTCGAGGTCCGGGTAACGGGCGAAGAGGGCCGACAGGGCGATGGACGCCTCCAGGCGGGCCAGCTGAGCTCCCAGGCAGTAATGGACGCCGTGGCCGAAGGACAGATGCTCGCCCCGTGTGGCGCGGGTGACGTCGAAACGGTCGGCGTCGGTTCCGTGCAGCGCGGGGTCACGGCCCGCGGCCGCGTACGAGATCGTGATGGCCTCGCCCCGGGCGATCGTGACCCCGCCGATCTCCAGGTCCTCCACGGCGTATCGCAGAATCGAGTGCGCGCCGGGTGCGTCCAGACGCAGTGACTCGTCGATGACGTCGTCCCAGGACGCCCGGCCGGCACGCACCAGCCGGAGCTGCTCGGGGTCGGCGAGCAACCGGGTGATCGCGTTGTCGAGGAGGTTCACCGTCGTCTCGTAGCCGGCGGTGAGCAGCAGGATCAGGTTGTCCGCCAGCTCCTTGTCGGTCATCGCCATGCCCTCGTCGTCGCGGGCGGCGACCAGATCCGTCGTCAGGTCGTCGCCGGGCTCGCGCCGTTTGAGGGCGATGAGGTCGCTCATGGTCCGGTAGAGGTGGAGAACATTGCTCTGTGCTTCTTCCTTGGACGCCGTGGTCGCGAAGAAGCCCTTGATGATCCGGTGCAGTTCGCCGCGCGCCGACTCGGGCACGCCGAAGAGTTCGGAGATGACGCTGCTGGGCAGGGGGTGGGCGTAGTGCTCCCGGAGGTCGACGACCGAGTCCGGGGTGCGGGCCGCGTGCTGCGCGAGTCCGTCCAGCAGATCTTCGACGATCCTTTCGATGCCGGGTCGCAGCGCGTTGACGCGCCGGATGCCGAACGCTCCGGCCACCGGGCGGCGCAGCCGGGTGTGCTCGGCGCCGTACGTGGTGACCATGTTCTGTACGGAGACCCATATGGACAGCGGCCAGTCCGCTGTCACCTCGCCGTCGATCCAGGCCTGCCAGTGCCGGTAGGCGTCCTTGGAGACCCGCGGATCGAGCAGGAGTCGCCTGATCAGGTCGGCGCTGGTCACCGACCAGGCCGGTACGCCGCCCGGTAGCTCGACCCGGGTCACGGGCCCGTGTGCGCGGATGCGTTCGATCTCGCCCTGGATGTCGCTTCCGGTGGGGTCGATCGCGAAGGGGCAGGCCGAGGGCTGCCGCGTGGACGACGTGGTCTGCATCGTTGGTTCCGCCTTCTGCGTTCGGTGGTGCGGAGGGTTGGTGGAGCGTCGTTCGTGGCGTGCGCGGGCGGTTCAGCCGGCCGACGGCACGGGTGGGGCCATCACGTCGTCGAGGTGCCCGCGGTACCAAGGCGCGCAGGCGGCGAAGCCCTCGGCGATACCGGGGCCGGGTTCCAGACCGGTCAGGGACCACAACGGGGCGGAGTCGAACCAGTGGTCCTCGCCCAGCTGAGCGAGCCGTTGCAGCAGAGCCGGATCGGCCCGGTTGCCGAGACGTGTCCCCAGGTCTCTCGTGTGCACGTCCCCGCGCGGCAGCGGCAGGTCCAGGTGCCGGCACAGCGTCGTGACGACCTCGCGCACGGTGACCGGGTCCGGGTGCGCCGCGTGCAGCACGAGGGACGGGGGCAGCGGCTCCGGCCGGGTCGCGAGCGCGGCGGCGGTCCGGGCCAGATCCTCCACGGAGATCCACGACAGCTTGGCCCGCCCGCCGTTGATCCAGTGCGGGAACCCGCTGATCATGCGGGCGAGGGCGGGTACGGCCCACACGTCACCGACGCCGTGGACCAGCCCGGGGCGAAGGACGGTTCCGCCGGCGGCGAGGACGCTTCTGTCACCCGCCAGCCGCGAGGCGCTGGTCACCGACGGCGGCCGATCGGACGACCCGGGCTCGCCCCGGTGCGGGCCAGGACCGTGGACCGCGGTGGTGCTGAGCCGCACGAAGCGCCGGACACCCGACCGTTGAGCCTCGGCCAACAGGGCTTGCGTACCTGCGGTGTTGACGGCGTGGGCGGTGACCGGGTCGTCGGTGATCGCCGAGGCGAAGTGCAGCACCGTGTCCACGCCGTCGCACACCTCGCTCAGGGACCCGGGGTCGGTGAGGCCGGCTGTGACCACGTCGGCTGTCTCCGCGCAGCAGTTCGGGAGGCCTCTTCTGTGCGTGAGCAACCGCAGCCGTGGCCGGGCCGGGTGGACGCGCAGCCGATGGACGACCTGATGGCCCACGAAGCCGGTCGCACCGGTGATGAGAACCATCGGTGTGCGTTCCTTCACGCGAGCTTCAACCGGCGTCACGAATGCGTCTGTTTGCGAAAGAGACAAGCCGGATCCGTGAACACGCTGCGGTGATGCTCCTCCCGCCCGATACGATGAAAGCGCTGTACCGGCTCCTGACGTGCGTGTTGTACGGGACGCGGCCCATGAGGGAGCGATGTCCGACGAGGGCGGGGTGAGGGTGTACGGGGGTGGTCGGCCGATGTTCTCGGCCAGGAACTCGGATGCCATGAGGGTTCGTTCCCTTTGCGGGTCGGGGATCGCTGACGCACATGCCTCGACATGACCCGTGGGCCACGTGGCTGTGAAGCGTTCGGCACGCCCGGCGGCACGCCCGTGCACAGGGCATGCGGGGTGGCCGCCGGACGCGAGTGGCGGTCGATCACCGAGATATGAGGTGTGCCGGAGAGGCGAGAGGCGTCGGCTGCGGCGGCGACGCGTCGGGTGAATCGCTGTTCGATCGACGGTGGCGCGGGCCGTGTCCGATGACGCGTCCGCGGACGGAGGAGCGATCAGCCGTGCATGGATGTGCCCGCGAGCAGAACCCTGAACACCGGCTGCTCGTTCTGGTGACCGGTGACTTCGAGTTCCGTGCGGTGCGGCAGGCCGGTGGGCACCGTGCGGACCTCGATCCAGCACGGCGGTCCGAACTCGACGTAGCCGTGGAAGGCCACCTGTACCGAGGACCAGTGGTGGCGGACCGGTGTGGTGGCCGCGTTCGCGGCCTGGAACGCCGCTTCGACGAGGACCATGCCCGGGAAGTGGTCGTTGCGGTGGTCGAAGACGGTCGGGTGGGCGCTGTCCGCGCGCAGTTGCCAGCGCCTCTTCGATCCGGCGCCCGTGGGCCCGGGAGCCGGGGCGAGCAACACGTCCATCGGCCGGGCGCGGCCGACGAGGACCGGCGCCACGGGTTCGCGCTGTACGGGGGGTGCGGTCGATTCGATCTGCTCACCGCGCAGTCTGCGGTAGACGGCGGAGCTGATGATGTCGAAGCGACCGCCGCCCTGTGCCAGAACCTCCCCCTGCTCCGTGCGCAGCGTCATGTCACAGGTCATGGCCGCCAGTCGCCGGCCGCGGAAGCGAAGATCCGAGCAGGCAGTCTCCACCTCGATACGACGGCGCCCGGGCGCCGGAACCGGGCGGGTCCACTCCCGGGTGTACGCCAGGTCCCACATGACGAAGTGGTGATCCAGGGGTACGTCGTAGGCGGCGTGAGCCAGTAGGAGTCCGCACTGACGAATGGTTTCTGCGATCAGGTTGGCCCCGTGATTACCCTTCACGGTTGTATAGAAAGGGTGGTCGTGGGGCCAGGCGACGTTGATGAGATAGCGGTTCTCCGCCTGCGGCCGCCATCCAACTGGTAGAACATCCAGCAAGGTTGAGCGATGTACCAGTTCTTTGAAGACCGGATGGAATGCTGCGTCGGGCGATATGTCGGATTCTGTGTGCCAGGAGGGCTGTCTGCTCTCCTGTTGCACATCGGTAGCCTGCACGCCTTCCCCCTAGGTATGCCATAGCCGAGCTCGAGGTGAGCTCGAGCGGGACGTAACATACGTGTGAGTCGGTATGTGGCTCAATGGGTTGTCTCACATGTTGAGATTAATGATGAGTAACATGCGTTCTACCTGCAGAAACAGGCGAAACGCCTTGGAGGTAAGTCGATGGTGACGCAAGAACGGGCTCTCGCGACCCGCCGCATGATCCTGGAGGCAGCGGGGTCCGTCTTCGCTGAACGGGGCTACAGCGCCACGACGGTCGCCGACGTCCTCAAGAAGCTCACCCTCACGCGCGGAGCCGTGTACTTCCACTTCTCCTCCAAGGAGGAACTCGCCCGAGCCGTGCTGGCGAGCCAGGCGGACGTCCCGACGGTCGTCCGGGACCTGAAGCTTCAGGAACTCATCGACCTGGGCCTGGTGTTCGCCTGCCAGCTGGCCAGGGATCCGGTGCTCCAGGGCAGTGTCCGGCTGTCGTTGGAGCTGGACTCGGTGGGACTGGACCGGAAGCTTCCCTTCCAGGGGTGGGTCGACCGCAACCTCAGCATCCTGAAGGAGGCCGGCGCGCGGGGTGAACTGCGTCCGCACGTGGACCTGGTGGAGACGGCCGAGCTGCTGTGCTCCTGCTTCACAGGAGTGCAGCTGTTCTCCCAGGTCATGACCGGTTGGACCGATCTGGACGCCCGGGTCAGGGTGCTGCTGAAGCATGTCCTGGCGAACATCGCGGAGCCGATGGTGCTCCTCCAGCTCGACCTGAGCCCGGACCGGGGCATCACGGTCGGGGCGGAGTTGGGTGCCCTGGCGGCCGAACGGGCGGCCAATGGTGAGGATGAGCCCATGGAGGGCTGATCCTGCCCGTTCCGTGTGCGTCCGTCGCTTCGGGCGAGCCGCGATGCGCGCGGGCCCGCCGGGATATCGGGCGGGCCCGTCCTTCAGGGGCCCCACGCTTCCAGGACCCGGCTCGGCGGAGGAACTCCGCCCCTCGCCTCACTCCATGCGGCCCACCGACGGCGGCAGGAGATTCCATACACCTGTGACGGTTGACTCGGCGAGCCACTGCTCGCCCTCTTGCCACAGGTACGCCATTCCCACGGTCATGGCGACGACCGCGTTGGCGGTGTGCCCCGCCGGGGCGGAGCGGGCGAACGGATACCGGCGCTCCGCGAGCGCCACGGCCTCCCGTACGTACTCCTCCCACTGCCGGATGACGTTCACCGTGGGCTTGCGGTCCTTCTCGCAGCTCAACAGGACTCCCGCGCGGAAGGTGACCTCGCCCCGGTACAGCGCGGCGAACGTCTGTACCGCCCATGCCAGGCCCGGCACGCCGTTGTCCCGTCCGCCGCTCGTCACTCTCGCGAACTGCTCGGCGGCTGCCGCTTCCACCGCGTCCGCCAGCGCCTCCTTGCTGGGGAAGTGGAAGTAGAGGGCTCCCCGGCTCACTCCCGCGGCCATGGCGATCGTGGACAACTTCGCCCGCGCATAGCCGTGTTCGGCGAAGACCGTCGCGGCGGAACGAATCAACTGGGAACGGGTCCGGGTCGCTTTGGCGCTCAATGCCGACTCCTCACGTCCGTGCAGGTGGCCTTGCAGGTGCCGGCACGGTCCGGATCGAGCCATGAGGCCCTGCAACAGGCCACGAACATAACATTCATGACTGTATCTTTAACCCCCTCGCGTCGGCATATACGGGTAAGCGGAATGGTTGATCAGACAACAAAGATGTCCGATGTGGGCGTTAAGTCCGCATCCCGTGAGGCTGTTCGAGACACCGGAGGCGTGATTCACGCCACTCAAAGCGCGTTGACATGCATGCGTGTCGGTTTGTAATCTCGGGGTGCCCGATCGGTTTTCGGCGTGGGCTTCCACGCAGGAACGGGGGAAACGACGACATGAGTCAGCCGGGCATGGTTCTGCACCGAAAGCACGGTACGCAGCACCGTCATCGCGGTTCTGAGGCGCAGCGCGGCGCCTCGCAGGGGGTGGAGGGTCACATACCGGGGGTGGACATGGCTGTCGAGAGATGGCGTGTGCTCGTGGTCGAGGACGACCCGCATGCCCAGAGGGGAATCACACACAGCCTCCGGCGGCAGGGCTGTGAGGTGATCGCCGTCGACAAGGGCGGCAAGGCGCTGGAGATGTACGAGCACGCGGACCTGGTCCTGCTGGACCTGGAACTGCCGGACCTGCACGGCCTGGACGTGTGCGCCGCGATCCGCGCCGCGGGGGACACCCCCATCATCGCCTTCACCTGCCGCAGCAGTGAGTGGGACCAGGTGCTGGTGCTCGAGGCCGGGGCGGACGACTGTCTCCTCAAGCCCTTCGAGTTACGGGAGTTGACCGCGCGGATCGGCGCGGTGATGCGGCGCAGTGCGCGACAGGCGCACGCGCCGGACGTCATGGAATGGGGCCCGCTGCGCATAGACATGAAGCTGCGTCAGGTCACGCTGCGCGGCGAGCGCGTCGAGTGCACCCGCAAGGAGTTCGACCTGCTGTGCCTGCTGGCCTCACAGCCGGGAGCCGTCGTGTCGCGGCGCCGGCTCATGAGCCAGGTGTGGGGAGACCACTGGTCGCCCCCCAGCCGCACCATCGACACGCATGTCGCCAGTCTGCGACGAAAACTCGGACCCGACGAGTGGATAACGACCATTCGCGGAGTCGGACTGTGCTTCCAGCCGGCCATCGCCGGCTGAATCCCGAATTCTTTTTTCGCCCTCCTGAGCAGGAGGGCGACCGCACCGCACACCTCAAAGGAACCCATATCCATGTCTGATCTCACTCCTGAGCGCGTCGGCGCGGCCTGGGCCTCCCTGGCCACAGGGGACCGCGCGCGCATCACGGAATTCTGGGACGAGAAGGTGCGCTTCGAGGTTCCCGGACTGCACGCGTATTCCGGCTGGTACGAAGGTCTCGACGCGTTCCTCGAGTTCTTCGGGAACATGTTCCGGCTGTCCGGCGGCACGATGCACGGCGAGAACGTCACGGTTCTGGTGAACCCCGAGGCCGGCTACTCGGTCGACGTCAACCACATCTCGGCGGTGCGTGCGGGGGCGGAGGCCGACAGCACCTCGCCGTACGACACCTTCGAGATAGAGGCGCTGCACCTGCTGCGCTGGAGCAACGGCCGCATCGTCGAGGGCCGTTGGACCGTGCTCGGGGCCGGTGCCGAGACCACCGCGCTGTGGTGGTCCCCGCGGGACGCCGCCGGCGCCCGCCGCCAGGTCGTCTGACGTCCCGCCACACAGACGCCGGTACGGCCGCGGCGGCAGCGGAGGCCAGGGCCGTACCGGCTGCGGGTGCCGGCGCGGTGCGGCGGTGACGTGGGGACGGCCCGCCGCACCGCACCGCACTCCAACGGGCCGAGCAGGCCCACAAGTTCAGCAGAGCGCACAGCACACCTTCGACCGTGAGGATCCCCATGTCCGAGGAA
This sequence comes from Streptomyces sp. NPDC057253, assembly GCF_042669125.1. NCBI lineage: Bacteria > Bacillati > Actinomycetota > Actinomycetes > Kitasatosporales > Streptomycetaceae > Streptomyces > Streptomyces sp. NPDC057253. The sequence goes on from NZ_JBHUXV010000070.1 coordinate 29,761, forward strand.
CGACTTCGAGTAGCACTGGTGATCGGAAGCACCCGTGCCACACGCTTCGGCCCCACCATCGCGCAGTGGTTCGCCGAAGAGGTGCGGCAGAACGACGCCGTCGAACTGGACGTCGTGGACCTCGCCGCCTACCCGCTGCCGGTGGCGGTGACCGAAACCCCCGAGCCCGCGGACGCGGCGACAGCGGAGGCCCTCAGCGCACGTCTGGAGCGGGCCGAGGCCTTCGTCGTCCTGACGCCCGAGTACAACCACAGCTTCCCCGCCCCGCTCAAGGTCGCGATCGACTGGAACTACACGCAGTGGCAGGCCAAGCCGATCGGCTTCGTCTCCTACGGCGGTCTCGCCGGAGGCCTGCGCGCGGTCGAGCAACTGCGTCAGGTCTACGCCGAGATGCATGCCGTCACCCTGCGGGACACGGTCAGTTTCCACGGCGCCCGCGCCACCTTCGACGCGGACGGAAACCCCAAGGAGCCGGAGGGCTGCGCCGCCGCGGCCAAGACCATGCTCGACCAGCTCGTGTGGTGGGGCGTCGCACTGCGCGAGGCCCGCGCCAGGCGCCCCTACCGCGCGTGATCCGCCCCGCCGCTCGCCGCTGCGACGTCGACGAAATGAGACAGCCATGACCGGGATGCTCCTCGCTCCCCGCACCACCTCGGACGCCTTCCTGTCCGCCGCACGGGCGGCGGGCGGGCCGGCCGGCCACGACGCGGCCCGTGCCGACCGTGAACGACGGCTGTCCGCCGACGTGGTGGCGGCACTGGTCGAGGCCGGCTTCAGCAGGGCGCTGGTCCCGGCACGCCACGGTGGAGCCGGCACCGACTTCGCCACGCTCACCGAGGCGGTCGCCACGGTCGGCGAGGGCTGTGCCTCCGCCGCCTGGATCGGCTCGCTGCTCGCCTACACCGCGCGCTTCGCCGCCTGTCTTCCCGCCGAGGGACAGGCGGAGATCTGGGCGGACGGGCCCGACAGCCGCCTGGTGAGCTCCCTGGTCTCCACCGGCGCCACCGCGGTGCCGGCCGACGGCGGCTGGCGGCTGACCGGGACCTGGACGTACGCGAGCGGTGTCGACTTCTCCGACTGGGCCCTCGTCATGGCGATGGCACCGGGCGTGGAAGGACAGGATCAGGCGCGCTTCTTCGCCCTACCCCGCTCCGCCTACCGGATCGAGGAGACCTGGGACACCGTCGGCATGCGGGCGACCGGCAGCCACACCGTCGTGGTGGACGAGGTGACCGTGCCGGCCCACCGGACCTTCCTCATGGACGACATGTTCACGGGGCAGGGCGCCGTGTCGGACGAACTGCGCCACACGCAACCGCTGTTCGCCGTCAACGGCCTCACCTTCGCCGCACCCGTCCTGGGCGCGGCCCGGGCGGCACTGAAGCTCTCGGCCGGTGCCCTCACCGACAAGGTGGTCCGCGGCACCGAGCCCGCCGAGGCACTCCAGATCGCCCACGCCCGGGCGGCCGGGGAGATCGACGCGGCCGCGCTGCTGCTGACCCGTGCCGCGCAGAGCGTGGACCGGGCCCGGGCCACCGATGACGTCCTGGTGCGCAACCGGCGGGACTGCGCGCTCGCCACCCGGCTGCTCGTCTCCGCCGTCGACGCCCTGTTCCACGCCGGCGGCACGCGCAGCCAGTCGATGTCCGACCCGCTCCAGCGCATCTGGCGGGACGTCAACTCCGCCGCCAGCCACATGGTGCTGCAGTTCGACGCCGCCGCGCTGGCCTTCACCCGTGGCTTTCTCGACGCCGCCCGAGCAGGGAAGAGCTCCTGACCATGACAACGGACGCGATCGGCAGCCGGCTGCTCTTCCACGAGGACTTCCGCGACGGCTTCACCACCAACGCACCGGACGCCGGCTGGCACACCCAGGACACCGCCGGCGTGGCGGGCGGCGACGGAATCGCCCACGTCTCGCAGCTCGGGCTCGCCGTGGTCCCCACCGGGGTCAACCCGCGCACCGGCGCCCCCGCCTTCGTCTCCACGACCGGCCAGCAGGCCGACGGCGGCGAGGGCACCCGCGACCACGTCAAGTGGACGGCCCTGCCGAACCGTTCGGCGGAGACCGGCCTGCCGGGCTTCGACGTCCCCGCGGCCGGCAGGCTCGTGTGCACCACCACCCTCGCCGTGTCCACGTACGCGACGGAGGACCACCCGTTCGGCGCGGCGGTCGACGACCCGCAGGCCGACCCCCGGCTGGCCTGCGGCTCGATGATCACCGCGGACGTGGAGACGGCGTCCATCTTCGGCTTCTTCGTCACCAACACCCGCGTCTACGCGAACTACGAGCGGCTGCGCATACCCGGCACCACGTACGCGGCGTACACCTATGCCGTCCCGGTCGCCGAGCGGGCGCCCGGGGACCTCGACACCCTGCGGATCACCCTGGACTCCGCGCGCTCCACCGTGACGTGGGCGGTGAACGGCACGGAGGTCCTCGCCGTGGACCGGATCGGACACCCGGTCCTGGACCGCGCACACCAGCTGCTCGACCACGCGGGCGAGCCCGAGGACGTCATACCGCGCCAACTGACAACCGGCGTCGGCATGTTCACCCTGCTCGACGGGGCCCTGGGCGCCGACTCCACCGGTCTGGTGCGGATCGACTCGGCGCCCTCCCAGTATGTCGACCCGCGCCGCGGTGCGCCCTGGCCGCAGAAGTTCCTCGACCAACAGAGCGTCTCCGCAAGCCGCCTGTGGGGGCAGGGCGTCGCGCTGAACGTGCGCGACGTCTCCGTCACCACCGCCTGAGTGCGGGCCGTCGTACTCGACGGCCCGTGCGACTCCGCCATCCCCGATGAATTGCAAAGGACAGTGTTGTGACCGCAGTAACGCCCGTGAAGGCGGGCCGTCGTGAGTGGTTCGGCCTGGCAGTCCTGTGCCTGCCGGCCCTTCTCACGACGATGGACCTGACGCTTCTGTTCATGGCCGTCCCCAAACTGACGGCCGATCTGAACCCCTCCAGCACCCAGCTGCTGTGGGCCAGCGACATCTACGGCTTCCTCATCGCCGGCTTCCTGATCACCATGGGCACGCTCGGCGAGCGCATCGGACGCCGCCGCCTGCTGATGATCGGAGCCGTGTTCTTCGGGGTCGCCTCCGTGCTCACGGCCGAGGCGAACAGCCCCGAGATGCTCATCGCGGCCCGAGCCCTGCTCGGTGTCTCGGCCGCCACCCTCGCACCCTCGACACTGTCGCTGCTGCGCGTCATGTTCCGGGACGAGAAGGAGAGCACAACCGCGGTCACCGTCTGGACGACGTCCTTCATGGTCGGGGGTGTCGTCGGCCCGATCGCCGGTGGCCTGCTGCTCGACCACTTCTGGTGGGGCGCGCCCTTCCTGCTGGCCGTGCCGGTCATGGTCCTGCTGCTGATCGCGGGCCCGATCCTGCTGCCCGAGTACAAGGACCCGGCCGGCGGCCGTCTCGACCTGCTGAGCGTCGGCATGTCGCTGGCGGCGATCCTGCCGGCGGTGTACGGCATCAAGGAGCTGGCCCGCGACGGGTTCGAGACCTGGCCGGCCGTGGCCCTCGTCGTCGGCCTGGTCTTCGGCGTGGTCTTCGTACTGCGCCAGCGAGGCCTGTCCGTGCCGCTGCTGGACGTCACCCTGTTCTCCCGTGCCGCGTTCTCGGTCTCCGTCGGCACCCTGCTGCTGACCACCGGCCTGATGATGGGCATTCAGTACCTGCTCGCCACCTACCTGCAGATCGTCCTCGGCATGTCGCCGGCCGAGGCGGGTCTGTGGCAGCTGCCGGTCATCATCCCGGGCATGGTCGCCGCCGTGGTCGGCACCGGCATCTCCCAGAAGATCGGCACCCCGCCCGTCCTGATCGTCGGCCTGCTGATCGGTTCCGTCGGCTTCGGAGTGCTGACCCAGATCGACGGCAACTCCGGTACGGCGCTGGTCATCACCTCGTCCGCGATCATGTTCGTCGGTCTCGCCCCCGTGATGGCACTCGGGATCGGCACCATCGTCCAGGCGGCTCCCGTCGAGCGGGCCGGCGCCGCCTCCGCGCTGGCGTCCACCACCAACGAACTCGGCGGCGCCGTCGGTATCGCCCTCATCGGCAGCCTCGCGACGGCGGTCTACGGCTCCACCCTCGACGACCACCTGCCCTCCGGTGTCACCGGCGGGGCGCACGACGCCGCGCGCAACAGCGTCGCCGAGGCGGCCGCCGTGGCCCAGGACCTCCCCGGCAAGGTCGGCGGCGAGCTGGCCTCGGCGGCCCACGACGCCTTCGCCCACGGTATGGAGGTCGCCTCCTACGTCTCCATCGGCGTCCTTCTCGCGATGGCCGCGCTGGTCGCCGTACTGCTGCGCCGGGCGCTTCCCGCCCCGGCCGCGCAGCCCGCGGCCCAGCAGCCGGTCGCCGCCGAGGAGACGCTGCCTTCCGGCGCGTAGGACCCCCGGATCCGCCCGTTCGTCTGCGAACCGCCCACCGGTGCCGACCAGGCACCGGTGGGCCACCACAAGGAGGTTCCTCGGATGACGAGGATCAGTGTCAAGGACCAGTACTACACGCTGGTCAACATCTTCGAGACGTCCCCGGAGCACCAGAACCGGCTCATCGAGATCTGGCAGAGCCTCGGTGCCGCGGACGAGCGCAGCGGGCTCGTGTCCGTCAACGCCCACCTCAGCCACGACGGCAACTCCGTGATCAGCTACATACAGTGGCGCGACAAGGCCGCCTGGGAGGGCATACTCAGCGACCCCAGCAGGCAGGAGCGCTTCAAGGAGGTCCTGACCTTCGCGACCTTCGACAGCATCCACTGCGAGGTCGTCCACACCCAGCGCAACCCGCGCCTGGGCGACTCGGCCATCGAGATATCCGAGCAGCAGGACGTCTTCACGGTCATCGAGGTGGCCCGCACCCGGTCGAAGTCCCAGCAGGACGAACTGCTCGCCGTGGTGACGCAGCCCAACCCGGCCCTCGACGCGACGCCCGGCTACATATCGCACAGCGTGCACCGCGACTTCGAGGGCGAGGCCGTCGTCAGCTACTCGCAGTGGGAGAGCCAGGAGGCCTACGACGCCTTCCGCGCCGGCCGCGACGCGAGCGGCGCCCGCCCCGCCGCCCTGGATGGAGTGGACCTGCGCGAGTACACCCTGCGCATCGCCTACATCACCGAGGCGACCACCGTCTGACGGTCGGGTGGCACACAGACCCTCCCGTACGCCCCTTGCGCGCCGTCCGTCACGGACGGCGCGCGGGATGTGGCCGGGAGTTCCCCAGCCCACTCACGACACCGAAGGGAGGAGGTGACAGCCATGACCGAAGCCGCGCTGAGCGCAGCTCTGGAGGAGGTCCTTGCCACGTTCTCGACCGAGAACGAGCTGACCGAGAGCGAATTCGAGCTCGCCCTGGGCAACGAGACCTGGTAGCCCAGGGTCCTCTTGTCACCGGCCCTCGCTGCCTCGGCAGCGGGGGCCGGTCTCTTCCCCCGGACACAACACTTCGTCGACCGACAGGAGCCCGCCGTGAGCTCGTCCGCCGTGGCAGCCCGTCCCGCCTGGCTGCAGGATCCGACCCTCGCATGGCGCCCCGCCGTACGCGGCGTGGTGCTCTGCGCCCACCCCCATGACCTCGCCGGCTGCCTGGGCCCGAACGCCGTACGGGCGGCCGTGGCCATCGGCCCGCCCCCGACCGGCTACGACCATCTGTGCGGCGTCCAGGAGCTGTTGGCCGTCCTGCTGCCCGCGGCACGCGGCGCGCTGCCGGAGGTGCTGCAACGGCACGCCGAGGTGCTCTCCCTGCTCACCCGCGCGAACGAGCCCGACGGACCGGACGGACCGGACAGCTCGGACGGACTTGACGGACCGGACAGCCCGGACGGCCAAGGGCACGCACCGCGGGGCCGGTTCGTCCCCGTGTCCGAGACCGCGTCGCTCGGCACCACCCGGCGCATCAGCCGGGAGTCCCACACCACCGCCGGCTGGATCGACCGCGCGGCCCGCTTCCTCGTCGACGCCCTGCCGGTGCTCGGCGAGCGGCCCGTCCTCGTCATCGAGGCCTTCGACCACTGGGACCGTATCTCGGTCCGCATCCTGTACCGGGCCGTCCTGATCGCCGACCAGCAGGGCCGGCCCCTCACCGTCCGCGGACTGCTGCGGGACGGCGGCACCCAGTTCCTGGAGCGGCTCTCCCGGCAGCGGGCCGTGCGGGTGTGCGGGACGCTGTCGGTACCGGACGCGCCGCGCGCCGCTCCCGCTCCGGCGGTCGAACCGTGGCGCTCCGCCGAACCCGTCGGCCCGCTGCGTGCCATCGGTGACGCGATCGCCCTGCAGAACTTCGAGCGGGCCGACCTGCTGATCGCCGCGCACCTGGCGGCGGTCGGCGCCGCGGGCGGGCGGGTGGACGACCTGGCTGACCTGATCAGGCTCCAGGCCATCTCCCAGGCGCAGACCGGGCGGATCGACAGTGCCGTGGCCAAGCTGGAGGAATCCCTGCGGCTCGCGGAGAGGCCCGAGTTGAGGGCCCATCTGAACTACCTCGTCGCGCTGCTCGTCACCAAGCGCAAGGACGACACGGACACGGCGCGCACCTACTACCTGCGCGGACTGGACTGCCTCGACGCACTCGCCGAGCCGGGAGTGGAGGCACAGGTGGAGAAGGCGTGGATCCTCAACGGCCTGGCGCTCGCCGCGGCCATCGACGCCCGGGAGGCCGAGGAGAGCGGGGGCCGGGACCAGCTGTTCCAGGCCGCTTTCGAACTGGAGTTTGACGCGTTTCGGCTGGTCCGCGAGATGCCCGGGGACAGTGCCTTCTATCTGCGCTACAACCTGAGCCACAACCTGGCCTTCCTGCTCCAGATCACCGGCTGGCACCGCCAGGCGGAGGACTTCCTGCGCTCGGTCTCGGTGACGATGCTCGGCACCGGCAGGCCGGAGTTCTACGTGCCGCACCACTACGCGATCGCCGTGCTGCAGTTGCGCCGGGGCAGTCACGAGGAGGCGGCGGAGTCCTTCGGGGCGGCCGTCCGTGTCGCCGGCACGCTGCGTGACCCCTTCCACCTGGAGAAGCTGCTCGCCGCCGCCGGGTACACCGACATGCGGCGCGGCGACCACACGGGTGCCGCCCGGCACTACCGGGACGCGGCCCGCACGGCCCGCCGGCTCTGCGACGAGAAGGCGTTCGCACAGGACCTGGCGGGCCTCTTGTGGGCACTGACCCTCGGGCGCTCCCCGTGGGACCGGCACACCCTGGCGGCCGCCCGCATCTGGTACCCGGAGGCGGCCGGCGCGTACGACCGTGGCGCCGGGCAGGAGAGTCTCGCCGAGGCGCTCACCACGGCCGGCGCGGAGGTCGCACCCCCGTCCTCCAAACTCCCCTCCTATCTCCCCGCCGTGGACCTCGAGGGACTGCCCGAACGCGACCTCAACCGCTTCCTGGCAGGCATCACGTCACGCGAGAACCCTGGACAGCTCTCGGGGCGGAGCGTGGGGGAGCGGGAAGCGGTCGCGGTGGACGCGGTGGGTGTCCCTGAGCCGGAGCGGGCGCAGGCGTCCGGGCACTCCGTGACCGGCGGTGTCGGGCGATGAGTTCGTTGCCGCGGCTGACCGTCGCTCAGGCCGACGCGCTGGCTGACCGGTTCCTCGAGCACTGCCGGGCGGCCGGGGTCCTGGAGGCCGGGGCGCCCGCCGTGTCCTGGCCGGAATTCCATGCCTTCCGTGCTCGGCTGACCGCCTCCTTCGAGGTGCCGACCACCACGCTCACCCCGCTCGCCGCCCGTGTGCTGTACGGCCTCGCGGCGGCCCGCCGGCCCCTCACGGTCGCCACCCTCGGCTGCTTCGCCGGGAACCTGATGGCCTGGGTGTCCGGGCCGGGCTTCGGTCCCGACTCCCGCTATCCCGGCCGCCGGTCCCTCGGCCTCGACGTGGCCGCCGAGCCGGTGGCGCTCGCCGCGGCGAACCTGCGCAGAGCCGGCTTCACACCCGGTGCCGAGGCCGTCGTGGGCGATGCCTTCGATGCCGCGGCGCACAGTGCGGACGACACCTGGGACCTGCTGCTCATCGACATCGACGTGCCCGGCGCGCGCAAGTCCGGATACGCCCGGCTGCTGGAGCGCTGGCTGCCCCGTCTGGCGCCGGAAGCGCTGGTGATCGCCCACGACGTCTGCCACCCGGTCTTCGCGTGGGATCTGCGCGACTACGCGGCCTTCGTCAAGGACCGAGGGGCCCTCGCCACCACGACCCTCCCGGTGGACGACTGCGGCCTCGAAGTCAGCCGCTGGCCGGGCTGAATCTCCACGGAATTCAATTAAGCGGAAACACGACTGTCATGTGCCCACGTCACTTCACGAAAACATGACGCAACTTCGCACAGCCCTGACGAGGTTCCGTCCGGATCTCCTTGATCCGGCCGGTCGTTTCGAAGGAGTATTTAGTCGGCTTCCCGAGGCGGCGCAAGTGTCCGGCGGATGCCATATCCGATGACCTTTCACGGTCCATCGATGCTGAAATCAATTTCCCCAGGACGACCGAGGAGAGTGGCATGGACGCCGAAGTCATAGTCGTGGGAGCCGGTCCGGCAGGATTGATGCTCGCCGGTGAATTGCGCCTGGCCGGAGTCGACGTCGTCCTTCTGGAACGGCTCGCCGAGCGCACCGGTGAGTCGCGCGGTCTCGGATTCACGGCACGCACGATGGAGGTGTTCGCACAACGCGGTCTGCTCCCCAGGTTCGGGGAGATCGAGGTCAGCGATTTCGGTCACTTCGGTGGCCTGCCCGTCGACTTCGGTGTCCTGGACGGCGCCCATCAGGCGGCGAAGACCGTTCCGCAGTCCCACACCGAGGCGGTGCTGGAACAGTGGGTCGCCGACCTCGGCACGGACATCCGCCGCAGTCACGAGGTGCTCTCCGTCAAGGACGACGGCGACAGCACCCTCGTGGAGGTGCGCGGCCCGGACGGCGTGCACGAACTGCGTGCCCAGTACCTCGTCGGCTGCGACGGCGGCCGTAGCAAGATCCGCAAGGAGGCCGGCTTCGACTTCCCCGGCACCGCCGCCACGCTGGAGATGTACCTGGCCGACGTGCGGGGACTCGACCTCGAACCGCGCATGATCGGCGAGACCCTGCCGGGCGGCATGGTGATGGTCGGTCACCTGCCCGGTGGCATCACCCGGCTGATCGTCTGTGAGCGCGGCACGCCCCCGCAGCGCCGCACCGAAGCTCCCGCGTACGAGGAGGTCGCGGCCGCCTGGAAGCGCCTGACCGGCGTCGACATCGCCCACGGTGAGCCGGTGTGGGTGAGCGCGTTCGGCGACGCCACCCGACAGGTGACCCAGTACCGCAAGGGGCGCATCCTGCTCGCCGGCGACGCCGCGCACATCCACCTGCCCGCCGGCGGCCAGGGCATGAACACGAGCATCCAGGACGCGGTCAACCTGGGCTGGAAGCTCGCCGCGGTGGTCCGGGGCCGTGCGCCCCAAGCGCTGCTCGACACGTACCACGACGAGCGCCACCCGGTCGGCCGGCGCCTGCTGATGAACACCAGGGCCCAGGGTCTGCTCTTCCTGAGCGGGGCCGAGGTGCAGCCGGTCCGTGACGTGCTCTCCGAGCTCATCGCCTACCCGGACGTCTCCCGGCACCTGGCCGCCATGGTGAGCGGACTGGAGATCCGCTACGACACCGGCACCGGCAGGCACCCGCTGCTCGGCCGGCGCATGCCACGGCTGGAGCTGACGACCGCCGCGACCTCGCGGTCCACCACCAGCCTCGACCTGCTCGCCGCCGGCCGCGGGGTGCTGCTCGACCTGGAGGACACCGCCGCCCTGCGGGCGCGGGCGCTGCCGTGGGCCGACCGGGTGGACATCGTCACCGCCGCGCCGGTCGGCGTGCCCGCCGACAGCCCGCTGGCGGACACGGCCGCGATCCTCGTCCGCCCGGACGGTTACGTCGCCTGGGCCGCCCCCGGCAGCCACCACGACCTGCCGATGGCGCTGGAGCGCTGGTTCGGCCCCGCCCGGGCCGGACTGCCGCGCTGACCCCCTTTCGATCCGCACGCCGAGGCCGCTCGGCTTTCCGGCGCCTTCCTGCCGCGAAGGAGAAGAAAAAGACCATGCACAGCACACTGATCGTCGCCCGAATGGAACCCGGAGCACGTTATGACGTCGCCCGGCTCTTCCGGGAGTTCGACGGCACGGAAATGCCGCACATCATGGGCACCAAACGCCGCCAGCTCTTTGTCTACAAGGGTCTCTACTTCCACCTCCAGGAATTCGAGACGGACAACGGCGGGGAGATCATCGAAGAGGCGAAGACGGATCCGCGCTTCGTGCAGATCAGCCAGGACCTCAAGCCCTACATTCAGGCCTACGACCCGGCCACCTGGCGTTCGCCCGCCGATGCCATGGCCAAGTCGTTCTACCACTGGGAAGCGTCCTCGTGAGCGGTCGTCGTGTCGCCATCACCGGAATCGGAGTGCTCGCTCCGGGCGGAACGGGCGCCAAGAATTTCTGGAATCTGCTGAGCGAGGGCCGGACGTCGACGAGGGGCATCACCTTCTTCGATCCCTCCTCCTTCAGGTCACGGGTCGCCGCGGAGATCGACTTCGATCCCGAGGAACACGGGCTGAGCCCGCAGGAGATCCGCCGCATGGACCGCGCCGCCCAACTCGCCGTCGTGGCGACCCGGGAGGCCGTCGCCGACAGCGGCATCGTCCTGGCGGACCTCGATCCGTACCGCACCGGGGTCACCATCGGCAGCGCGGTCGGCGCCACCACCGGGCTGGACCAGGAGTACCGCGTCGTCAGCGACGGCGGGCGGCTGGACCTGGTCGACCACCGCTACGCGGTACCCCACCTCTACAACCACTTCGTGCCGAGTTCCTTCGCCGCCGAGGTCGCCTGGGCGGTGGGCGCCGAGGGCCCTTCGACCGTCGTCTCCACCGGCTGCACCTCCGGCCTCGACTCCGTCGGCCACGCCGTGGACATCATCCGGGAGGGCACCGCGGACGTCATGATCGCGGGCAGCTCGGACGCCCCGATCTCCCCGATCACCGTCGCCTGCTTCGACGCGATCAAGGCGACGACCCCGCGCAACGACGACCCCGAGCACGCGTCCCGTCCCTTCGACGGAACCCGCAACGGCTTCGTGCTGGGCGAGGGTTCGGCGGTGTTCGTCCTGGAGGAGCTGGAGAGCGCGCGGCGCCGCGGGGCGCACATCTACGCGGAGATCGCCGGCTACGCCTCCCGCTGCAACGCCTTCCACATGACGGGTCTGCGCCCCGACGGCGCCGAGATGGCCGAGGCCATCGGTGTCGCCCTGGACGAGGCGCGGGTGAACCCGGACGCGATCGATTACATCAACGCGCACGGCTCCGGCACCAAGCAGAACGACCGTCACGAGACCGCCGCGTTCAAGCGCAGCCTCGGTGACCACGCCTACCGGACACCGGTGAGCTCGATCAAGTCGATGGTGGGCCACTCGCTCGGCGCGATCGGTTCCATCGAGATCGCGGCCTCCGCACTCGCCATGGAGAACCACGTCGTTCCGCCGACGGCCAACCTGCACACCCCGGATCCCGAGTGCGACCTGGACTACGTGCCGGTCACGGCGCGGGAGTGGCGCACGGACACCGTCCTGACCGTCGGCAGCGGCTTCGGCGGCTTCCAGAGCGCCATGGTGCTCGCGCGACCCGACAGGAGCATCGCATGACGACCCCGGTAGTGGTCACGGGCCTGGGCATCGCCGCTCCCAACGGTCTGGGCACCAAGGACTTCTGGGCGGCCACGCTCAAGGGCGAGAGCGGCATCGGACCCGTCACCCGCTTCGTCCCGGACCAGTATCCGGCGCGGCTGGCCGGCGAGGTGCCCGGCTTCGTCGCCGAGGACCATCTGCCGGGCCGGCTGCTCCCGCAGACCGACCGGATGACCCGGCTCGCGCTGGTCGCCACGGACTGGGCCCTCGAGGACGCCGAGGTCGACCCGAAGGAGCTCAACGCCTACGACATGGGCGTGATCACCGCCAGTTCCTCCGGCGGCTTCGAGTTCGGTCAGAACGAGCTGCAGAAGCTGTGGAGCAAGGGCGGTCAGCACGTCAGCGCGTACCAGTCCTTCGCCTGGTTCTACGCCGTCAACACCGGCCAGATCTCGATCCGCAACGGCATGAAGGGCCCCAGCGGTGTCGTGGTCAGCGACCAGGCCGGCGGCCTCGACGCCCTGGCGCAGGCGCGGCGGCAGATCCGCAAGGGCACCCGGCTCATCGTCTCCGGTGCGGTGGACGCCTCGATCTGCCCCTGGGGCTGGGTCGCCCAGCTCGCCGGCGAACGGCTGAGCCAGGAGGACGACCCGGACCGCGCGTACCTGCCCTTCGACGCGCTCGCCGGCGGCCACGTGCCCGGCGAGGGCGGCGCGATCCTCGTCCTGGAGGACCTCGCGGCGGCCCGCGCCCGGGGCGCGCGCGTTTACGGCGAGATCGCCGGCTACGGGGCCACCTTCGACCCCCGGCCCGACAGCGGCCGGCCGCCCGGCCTCGGCCAGGCGATCCGCGCCGCCCTCGCCGACGCCGAGGTCGCACCCGGCGACATCGACGTGGTCTTCGCCGACGCGGCGGGCCTGCCCGCGCTCGACCGCGTCGAGGCCGACGCCATCACGGAGGTCTTCGGACCGCGCGCAGTGCCCGTGACGGCACCCAAGACGATGACCGGACGGCTCTACTCGGGCGCCGCGCCGCTGGACGTGGCGACCGCTCTGCTGGCGATCGAGGACGGCGTCGTCCCGCCCACCACCAACGTGGAGGTCGCCCCGGAGTACGACCTCGACCTGGTCACCGGCGACCCGCGCACCGCCTCCGTCCGCACCGCGCTGGTGATCGCCCGCGGCTACGGCGGCTTCAACTCCGCGGTGGTCGTGCGCGCCGCGGGCTGACCCGCCGTCCCGCGACACCACGGCACGCACAGCACACAGACCCTCGGCACGACCCTCAGCATGGAGGAAACCCCTATGTCCGACCGGATATTCACCCTGGACGACCTGCGCCGCATCCTGCTGGAGAGCGCGGGCTCGGAAGAGGGCATCGACCTCTACGGCAACATCGAGGACAGCGACTTCGAGGAGCTGGGCTACGAGTCCCTGGCGCTCCTGGAGACCGGCGGCCGCATCGAGCGCGAGTTCAACGTCAGCCTCGACGACGTCAACCTGTCCGACATCACCACCCCGCGGGCCCTCGTCGCAGCCGTCAACGCCCTCCTCACGGCTGACATCGCCGCCTGATCCGGACTCGGTCCGACGGCCTCGATCGGACCGGCGAAGCGGGCCGGGCGTTCCCCCGACCGCCCGGCCCGCCTTCACCCCTCAGGACTTCGTCCGTCCACTTCCCGCGCGGCCGCCGCGCAAGGAGACGCAACATGACACAGCACAACGGCCGGGTCGCTCTGATCTCCGGCGCCACCAGCGGAATCGGCCTCGCCGTCGCCCGCCTTCTGGGTACCGCGGGACACAAGGTGTTCATCGGCGCCCGCACCGCCGAGAAGGTGACGGAGACGGTGAAGCAGCTGCAGAGCGAGGGCATCGACGCCGACGGCGCCACCCTCGACGTGCGCTCCACGGAATCGGCGCAGGCCTTCGTCCAGGGGGCGGTCGACCGCTTCGGCAGCGTCGACATCCTGGTGAACAACGCGGGCCGCAGCGGCGGCGGTGTCACGGCCGACATCGCCGAGGAGCTGTGGGACGACGTCATTGACACCAATCTCAACAGCGTCTTCCGGCTCACCAACGCGGTCCTCAACACCGGGGGCCTGCGTCACAAGGAGTGGGGCCGGATCATCAACATCGCCTCCACCGCGGGCAAGCAGGGCGTCGTCCTCGGCGCCCCCTACTCGGCCTCGAAGCACGGCGTGGTCGGCTTCACCAAGGCCCTCGGCAACGAGCTCGCCCCCACCGGCATCACCGTCAACGCGGTCTGCCCCGGATACGTCGAGACACCGATGGCGCAGCGGGTGCGGGCCGGATACGCCGCCGCGTACGACGTCAGCGAGGACGCCATCCGGGAGAAGTTCCAGGCCAAGATCCCGCTCGGGCGGTACTCCACGCCGGACGAGGTGGCCGGCCTGGTCGGTTACCTGGCCTCCGACACGGCCGCCTCCATCACCTCCCAGGCCCTGAACGTCTGCGGCGGCCTGGGCAACTTCTGAGCCGCCCCGCCCGCCGCCCACGCACTCATCCCAAGGAGCCCGACCATGTCGCAGCCCGGCCTGCGCGAGGTGGAGCACGAGATCACCGTCTCGGCTCCGGCCGCCGCCGTCTACCGTCTGATCGCCGAGGTCGAGAACTGGCCGCGCATCTTCCCGCCCACCATCTACGTCGACCATCTGGAGAGCACGGGCAACGCCGAGCGCATCCGGATCTGGGCCACGGCCAACGGCGAGGCGAAGAACTGGACCTCCCGCCGCGTCCTGGACCCCGACCGCCTGCGGATCGAGTTCCGCCAGGAGGTCTCCGCACCTCCCGTGGCCGCCATGGGCGGCACCTGGATCATCGAGCCCCTCGACGAGGCGACGTCCCGCATCCGCCTGCTGCACGACTACCGTGCCGTCGACGACGACCCGGACGGCCTGCGCTGGATCGACGAGGCCGTCGACCGCAACTCGCGGTCCGAACTGGCCGCCCTGAAGACCAACGTCGAACTCGCCCACGCGGCCGAGGAGGTGACGTTCTCCTTCGAGGACTCCGTCCGGGTCGCCGGCTCCGCGAAGGACCTGTACGACTTCGTCAACGAGGCCCACCTGTGGCAGGAGCGCCTGCCCCATGTCGCCTCGGTCCGGCTCGACGAGGACGTACCGGGGTTGCAGACCCTGGAGATGGAGACCCGCGCCAAGGACGGGTCCACCCATCTGACCAAGTCCTACCGGGTCTGCTTCGAGGGCCGGAAGATCGCCTACAAGCAGGTGACCCTGCCGGCGCTGATGACCCTGCACACGGGTTACTGGACCTTCACCCAGGACGCGGACGGCACGACCGCCTCCTCCCAGCACACCGTCGTCCTCAACACCGAGAACATCACCAGGATCCTCGGTCCGGACGCCGGTGTCGCCGAGGCCCGCGAGTACGTCCGCACCGCGCTGAGCACCAACAGCCGGGCCACGCTGGGGTATGCCAAGACCTACGCCGAGGCGCGCTGACCATGGCCGGCACCCTGCGCACCCAGGTACTCGTCGTCGGCGCCGGCCCCGCGGGCCTCATGCTCGCCGGGGAACTGCGGCTCGGCGGCGCCGAGGTACTGGTCGCGGAGCGCCTCAAGGCCCCCACGACGGAGTCCCGGGCCTCCACGCTGCACGCCAGGACGATGGAGACCTTCGACGCGCGGGGCCTGCTGGAACGGTTCGGCACTCCACCGAACGAGCCGATGGGCCACTTCGGCGGCATCCCGCTCGACCTGACCCTCCCCGGCTCCCATCCGGGGCAGTGGAAGATCCTTCAGGCCGAGGTCGAGCGGGTGCTTCAGGAGTGGGGCACCGGCCTGGGCGCGAAGGTGCTGCGCGGCCATGAACTGCGCGGACTGACCGCCGCCGCCGATCACGTCACGGCCGAACTGTCGGGTCCCGACGGGCCGGTCACGGTCCGCGCCGAGTACGTCGTGGGGTGCGACGGCGAGCAGAGCGCCGTACGACGCCTCGCGGGCTTCGACTTCGCCGGGACGGACGCCGAACGGGAGCTGGTGCGGGCCGACGTGGCCGGCGTCGACATCCCCAACCGGCGTTTCGAGCGGCTGCCGCGCGGGCTGGCGATCGCGGCCCGCCGCCCCGACGGCGTCACCCGCGTCATGGTGCACGAGTTCGGCGGCGTCGCCCGGCCGCGCACCACGGACCCCGACTTCACCGAGGTCGCCGCCGTCTGGCGCCGCGTCACCGGCGAGGACATCGGCCACGGCACCCCGCTGTGGGTCAACGCCTTCGGGGACGCCTCCCGTCAGGTGACCGCCTACCGCAAGGGACGCGTCCTGCTGGCCGGGGACGCGGCGCACCGGCAGATGCCGATCGGCGGCCAGGCCCTCAACCTGGCCCTCCAGGACGCCGTCAACCTCGGCTGGAAGCTGGCCGCCCGGGTGACCGGCCGGGCGGGCGACGCGCTGCTGGACTCGTACCACGGCGAACGCCACCCGGTCGGCCGCAGGGTCCTGGGCAACATCAAGGCCCAGGCCAGGCTGCTTTTGGGCGGCGACGAGGTGGAGGCCGTACGCGAGGTGTTCGGCGAACTGGCCTCGCTGCCGCCCGCCCGCGCCCACCTCGCCTCGATGATCGCGGGGCTCGACATCGCGTACGACATCGACGGCACCGCCACCGGGCATCCGCTGCTGGGCCGCCGCTTCCCCCCACTGCCCCTGACCACACCGGACGGTGACGCCACGCCGGCCGCGCTGCTGCGGGCCGGGCGCGGGGTCCTGCTCGACCTGTCCGGGCACCCCGGGCACGCGGCGGAGCGCTCCGCCGTGACGGAGCCGTGGGGCGAGCGGCTGTCGCTCGTCACGGCCCGGCTCCGGGACGCGGGGGACCTCGCGGACACCGACGCGGTCCTGCTGCGGCCCGACGGCTACGTCGCCTGGGCCGCGTCGGGCGGCACCACCGGTCTCACGGCGGCCCTGCACCGCTGGTTCGGCACCCCGCCGGGCGCTCCCACGCCCGGGATTTCCACCACCGCACCCCACACACCGGCCCAGGCATCCACCGCCGGCCACGGCAACCACAGGAGGACCACGATGGGAACGCTCACCGGGAAGACGGCACTGGTCACGGGATCCAGCCGAGGCATCGGCCGGGCGACGGCCCTGCGCCTGGCCGACGAGGGAGCACTCGTCGCCGTCCACTACACCAGCAACCAGGAGGCGGCCGACGACGTCGTCCGCACCATCGAGAAGGAGGGCGGCCGGGCCTTCGCCGTCCAGGCCGAACTCGGCGTCCCCGGCGACGTCCACGACCTGTTCCTCGGCGTGGAGCAGGGCCTCAAGGAGCGCACCGGCACCACCGACCTGAACATCCTGGTCAACAACGCCGGAGTGATGGGCGGTGTGGCTCCGGAGGACACCACCCCCGAGCTGTTCGACCGGATCGTCGCGGTGAACGCCAAGGCGCCGTTCTTCATCATCCAGCGCGCGCTGGCGATCATGCCCGACGGAGGTCGCATCATCAACATCTCGACGGGTCTCACCCGCACGGCCAACCCGCAGGAGATCGCCTACGCGATGAGCAAGGGCGCCGTCGAGATGCTCGCGCTCCATTTCGCCAAGCACCTCGGCCCGCGCGGCATCACCGTCAACAGCGTCGCGCCGGGCATCACCCGCAACGACAACCCGGTCTTCGGGATCCCCGAGGTCGTCGAGCAGATGGCCCAGCTGTCGGTCTTCAACCGCGTCGGCGAACCGCGCGACGTCGGCGACATCGTGGCGCTGCTGGCGTCCGACGACGCCCGCTGGATCACCGGCGCCTTCGTCGACGCCAGCGGGGGCACCCTCGTCGGCTGACCGGAAGGCGGCGAAGGAACCAGGACGAGACGGGGGACAGGACGATGAGAGCGACGAACACGGCCCCGGCCGCCGGCGGCACGGGGACCGGACAGTGGAGCCCGCGC
The DNA here is from genome assembly GCF_042669125.1 of Streptomyces sp. NPDC057253. NCBI lineage: Bacteria > Bacillati > Actinomycetota > Actinomycetes > Kitasatosporales > Streptomycetaceae > Streptomyces > Streptomyces sp. NPDC057253. Next base: position 47,323 of record NZ_JBHUXV010000070.1, read on the forward strand.
CAGTGGGCGCTGCTGACGGTGCTGGCGGGCAACATGCTCATCGACGCCCTGGAGGTGTCGGTGGCCGTGGTCGCCCTGCCGGCCATCGGTGGCGACCTGGGCGCGGACCCGACCTCCCTCCAGTGGGTCATGAGCGGCTTCGCCGCCGGGTTCGGGGCGACGATCCTGTTCGGCACCCGGCTGGTGGAACGCCTCGGAAGGCGCCGGGTGTATCTCGCGGCCGTCTCCGTCTTCGCCGTCGCCTCCCTGGCCGGGGCCCTCGCCGGCGCCGCCTGGTTCCTGATCGCCACCCGGGTGGTCAAGGGGGTGTGCGCGGCGCTCACCGCCCCCACCGGCCTGGCCATCATCACCAGCACGTTCCCGGAGGGTCCCGCCCGCAACCGGGCCGTCTCGGTCTACAGCCTCTTCGGGGCGAGCGGCTTCTCCCTCGGCCTGGTCCTCTCCGGGCTGCTCACCGAGGTGAGCTGGCGCTGGACGTTCGCCTTCCCGGCGCCCGTCGCCGCCGTACTGCTCGTGGCCGGGCTGCGGCTCGTGCCGGAACAGCCCGGCAAGGGGGGCGCGGACGGCGGCCGCCCCTACGAACTGCCCACCGCCCTGAGCCTGTCCGCCGCACTGCTGGCCCTCGTGTACGGCATCGGGCACGTGCCCGGAGACGGCTGGACCGCCCCCGGCACCGTCGGCGCCTTCACGCTCGCCGCCGTCCTGACCGCCGTGGTCGTGGCCAGGGAACGGCGGGCCACCCATCCACTGCTGCCGCCGCGGGTGCTCCGGCATCCGGCCCTGCGGCGCTCCGCCTTCGCCGCCGCCGCGCTCAACGGTTCCTATCTGGGCCTGCTGTTCGTCGTCACCTTCCACCTCCAGACGCTCCTCGGCTGGTCGCCCGCCAGGACCGGGCTGGCCCTGCTGCCCGCCGCCCTGCCGCTGGCCCTCACTGCCGCGTACTCCGGGCGGATGGTGCAGCGGTTCGGCGCGGCCCGGCTGATCGCGGTCGGGTACCTGGCGCCCCCGCTCGGCTACGCCCTCTACCTCGAAGCGACGGTGCCCACGCGGTACGCGACCGACGTCCTGCCCACGCTGCTTCTGCTGGGCGCGGCCTTCGTGCTGTGCTTCGCCGCCCTGCACCTCCAGGCCCTCGCGGCTGCCACGGAGGCGGAGCCCGGCGTCGCGAGCGGCGTCTACCAGACGGCCGTCCAGTTCGGTGCCGTACTGATGCCGGCCCTGGTGGCGGCGCTGATGTCGGCCCACCGGACGGCACCCGGCGCGTCCCCAGCGGCCGCCCTGGCCGGCTACCACCCGGCCCTTGTGCTCGTCACCGCCGTCGGTACCGCGGGCCTCGCCGTCTCGCTCACCGGCCTCCTGACCCGACGCACCACCGGAGCGACCACGCCATGACGAACCGTCACGCCGCCAGGGACCGAAGGGAGGACCGAGCCGTGCCGCTGCCCACCGACTCCACCGCGCACGACACCGGTTCCGCCCCGCGGTCGGCGGATGACGGCCGGGTCGCCGTCGACCTCTGGCTGGTGCGGTACCCGGCGAGGCACGGCACGGGCCGGCTGGCCGTGGCCGAACTCGACGCCCAGGAGCGCACCCGCGCCGACGCCTTCCTGCGCCCCCGGGACGCCCTGCTGTACACCGCCGCCCACCTCGCCCTGCGCCGGCTGCTCGCCGCCGCACTGGGCCTGACGCCCCAGGACGTGTCGTACGTCCGTGAGTCCTGCCCGGGATGCGGCCGGCCGCACGGCAGGCCCGCCCTGCGACCCGGCCTCTCACCCGCGCTCCACTTCTCCCTGTCCCACAGCAGCGGACGGGCCCTGGTCGCCCTCGCCACCGCGCCGGTCGGCGTGGACATCCAGCGCACGCCCTCGGCGGCGGCCACGGAGGCCTGTGTCCGCCTGCTGCACCCCGGTGAGCGCGCCGAACTCGAAGAGACGCCGCAGGACCGGCGCGGCACGGCCTTCGGACAGCTGTGGGCCCGCAAGGAGGCCTACCTCAAGGGCATCGGCACCGGCCTCGAGCGCCCGGCGCACGCCGACTACCTCGGCACGCCGGGCCCCGGACCGTGGCGCAGACCCCCGCACTGGACGGTCCTCGACCTGTTCGCCGGCCCCGCCCACGCGGCAGCGGTCGCCGTCCTCGGCACTCCCGCAGAGCCCTTGCCGGTGCGCCCGCTCCCGGCGGAGTGGCTGTACGAGGGCGCCGCCGCCCGTGTCGTGGCCCCGATGCCCGGGCGCACCGAAGGCCGTTGCACCAGCCGGGCCACCGGCGTGCGGCAGACCATGAAGGAGACACCGACATGACCACCACAGCCTTCGTCTTCCCGGGCCAGGGCTCACAACGCCCAGGCATGGGCCGGGACCTGGCCGACCGATGGCCACACCTCCTCGACGCCTACTACCGGCCCGCGGACGAACTCCTCGGCCTCCCGCTCACCGACCTGTGCTGGAACGGCCCGGCCGACGCCCTCGCCGACACCGCAATCACCCAGCCCGCCATCCTGCTCACCAGCGTCGCCGTCCTCGACGTACTGCGGAGCCACGGCGTGCGTCCCTCCCTGGTGGCGGGACACAGCCTGGGGGAGTACGCGGCGCTGGTCGCCGCCGACGCCCTCGACTGGCGTGACGCCCTGCGCCTGGTCCGACTGCGCGGCCGGCTCATGGCCGCCGTCAACGACCGCGTGCCCGGCCGGATGGCCGCGGTCATGGGCCTCGACCTGCGCACCGTGGAGGACCTCTGCGCCGCCGTGCGCGAGAGGACCGGGCAGGTCGTCGAGGTCGCCAACGACAACGAGTTCGCGCAGACCGTCGTGTCGGGACAGGCGGCGGCGGTCGACGAACTGATCACGGCGGCGCGGGCCGCCGGGGCCGGGCGCGCTGTCGCGCTGAAGGTCGGCGCGCCCTTCCACAGCAGTCTCATGGCGCCCGTGGAGGAGGAGTTCACCCGGGCCCTGCTGGACACGGAGTTCCGGGACCCGGCCGTCCCCGTGATCTCGGCGGTGACGGCGGCACCGCTGACCGGCGCGAGCCAGGTCGTCGACACCCTCCGGCGTCAGTTGACGGGACGCGTGCGCTGGACGGAGTCGGTGACCCGGATCGCCGCCGAGGGGACGGACCGGATCCTCGAAGTGGGCCCCGGCAAGGTGCTCGGCGGCCTGTGCCGCCGCATCGCACCGGACGTGCCCGTCCACACCACTCACGACGCGCCCCATGTCGCCACGGCCCTCGACCTGCTCGCCCCGGCCGGGCACCCGGCCACCGCCGGATGACCGCGACGCCGCCGCCACGCCACACCGCACACCACGCCACATCAGGGAGGGGAACCATGCCAGCCAGCGGGGACATCGTCCAGGAACGCCTGGACGAACTGGCCGCGATCAAGGAATCGGTCCTGGCGGGACCGGACCCCGCGGCCACCGAACGCCAGCACGACAAGGGCAAGCTGACCGCCCGCGAACGCATCGAACTGCTCCTGGACAAGGGCTCGTTCAACGAGGTCGAGCCGTTGCGCCGGCACCGGGCGACCAGCTTCGGACTCGAGGCCAGGAAGCCCTACACGGACGGAGTCGTCACCGGCTGGGGGACGGTCGACGGCCGTACCGTGTTCGTCTACGCCCACGACTTCCGTATCTTCGGCGGTGCGCTCGGCGAGGCGCACGCCCAGAAGATCCACAAGATCATGGACATGGCCGAGGCGGCCGGCGCACCCGTCGTGAGCCTCAACGACGGTGCCGGCGCCCGTATCCAGGAGGGTGTCACCGCGCTCGCCGGCTACGGCGGCATCTTCCAGCGCAACACCCGCGCCTCCGGGGTCATCCCGCAGATCAGCGTGATGCTCGGCCCGTGCGCGGGCGGCGCGGCGTACTCGCCGGCGCTGACCGACTTCGTGTTCATGGTCCGCGGCACCTCGCAGATGTTCATCACCGGACCGGACGTCGTGAAAGCCGTGACCGGCGAGGAGATCACCCAGAACGGCCTCGGCGGCGCGGACGTGCACGCCGCGACGAGCGGTGTGGCGCACTTCGCCTACGACGACGAGGAGAGCTGCCTGGAGGACGTGCGCTTCCTCCTCGGGCTGCTGCCGTCCAACAACCGGGAGACCGCGCCGGTCGTCGCCACGGAGGACCCGGCGGACCGGCCCACGGACGCCCTGCTTGACCTCGTCCCGGCCGACGCCAACCGCTCCTACGACGTCCGGGCCGTCATCGAGGAGATCGTCGACGACGGCGAGTACTTCGAGGTGCACGCCGTCTGGGCGCCCAACATCGTCGTCGCGTTCGCCCGCCTCGACGGGCACGTCGTCGGCATCGTCGCCAACCAGCCCGCCGCCACGGCCGGCGTGCTCGACATCGAGTCCTCGGAGAAGGCGGCCCGATTCGTCCAGCTGTGCGACGCCTTCAACATTCCGCTGGTCACCCTGGTCGACGTCCCCGGCTTCCTGCCCGGTGTCGACCAGGAGCACAACGGCATCATCCGGCGCGGTGCCAAGCTGCTCTACGCGTACTGCAACGCCACCGTGCCGCGTATCTCCCTGATCATGCGCAAGGCGTACGGCGGCGCGTACATCGTCATGGACTCCCGTTCCATCGGAGCCGACCTCGCCCTCGCGTGGCCCACCAACGAGATCGCGGTGATGGGCGCGGAGGGTGCCGCGGGCGTCATCTTCCGTCGGGAGATCAACGCCTCCGACGACCCGGAGGCGGTCCGGCAGCAGAAGATCGACGAGTACAAGTCCGAGCTTATGCACCCCTATTACGCCGCCGAACGCGGCCTGATCGACGACGTCATCGACCCACGGCAGACGCGTGCGGTGCTGACCAGGTCGCTGGCGATGCTCCGTGCCAAGCACGCCGAACTCCCTTCCCGCAAGCACGGCAACCCGCCGCAGTGACCCCAGGAGCGCCGCAATGACCATCGCACCCTTCGCCGCCCCCTCACTCACCGGTCCCAGCACCTCCGGCGAACCGCTGATCCGCGTCGAGAGGGGCTCCGCGGGCCCCGCCGAACTGGCGGCGCTCACCGCCGTACTGCTGCACCGCGTCGCGTACGGCGCCTGCGCGGACGACGCACGACTGCCACCTGCTCCGCGCTGGAGCCGGGCCGGGACGCGCCACACGGACAGCAGCCCCGTCAGCTGGCGATCGGCACACCTGCGGGATTCCCCGCGACGGCCCTTGCAGAGCTGACCCCCCTCTCCACCGCCCCCCGAGCAAGGATGGATCATCGTGCGCAAGGTGCTCATCGCCAACCGTGGCGAAATCGCTGTCCGCGTGGCCCGGGCCTGCCGGGATGCCGGTATCGCGAGCGTGGCCGTGTATGCCGACCCGGACCGGGACGCGTCGCATGTCCGCGCCGCGGATGAGGCGTTCGCCCTGGGCGGTGACACCCCGGCCACCAGCTATCTGGACATCGAGAAGGTCCTGGGTGCGGCGCGGG
>NZ_JBHUXV010000071.1:0-52492 GCF_042669125.1 Streptomyces sp. NPDC057253
GCCCCCGTCGAGAGGCGGGGGCCGCGCGCGTTCCGGCGCACCCGCAAGGGGTGCGGCGCAACGAACGCCCGCCCTTCGGCGCGGAACGCAACGATCTTGCGAGTGCGTGCAAGGTTGCCGCATTACGACTGTGACGCCCGGGCTCGTAGGGTGCTGCGCTGTACCCACCTGCAACGACGAAGGAGTCAGCGCGTGCTCGACCAAGGCGCACCCCCGCGACAGCCCACCCCACAGGCGACGGGGCTCGGCGCGCGCCTCATGCGGCGCAAGCCGGTGGAACGCCTCGTCGCCGAGGGCGGCCAGGGCGAGGGAGGGGCACTCCGGCGCTCGCTCGGGCTGTGGCAGCTGACGATGATCAGCATCGGCGCCACCCTCGGCACCGGCATCTTCGTCGTCCTCGGTGAGGCGGTCCCCAAGGCAGGCCCGGCCGTCACGCTCTCCTTCGTGATCGCCGGACTCACCGCCCTGTTCTCCGCCCTCTCCTACGCCGAGCTGGCCGGCACCATCCCGGTCTCCGGCTCCTCGTACTCGTACGCGTACGCAACCATGGGCGAACTGATCGCCTGGATCTGCGGCTGGTGTCTGGTCCTGGAGTACGGCGTCTCGGTCGCCGCCGTGGCCGTCGGCTGGGGCGAGTACCTGAACGAGCTGCTCGACGGGACCATCGGCGTCACCGTCCCGGACGCGCTCTCCGCCCCGCCCGGCGACGGCGGCGTCTTCAACCTGCCCGCCCTGATCGTCGTACTCCTCGCGATGACCTTCCTGCTGGGCGGCGCCCGGGAGTCGGCCCGTGCCAACACCGTCATGGTGATCGTGAAGATCGCCGCGCTGGTGCTGTTCTGCGCGATCGGCGTCCAGGGCTTCCGCTCCGGGAACTACGAGCACTTCATGCCGCTGGGCATGGCGGGCGTGAGCGCGGCCGGTGCCACGCTGTTCTTCTCGTACATCGGCTTCGACGCCGCCTCGACCGCCGGTGAGGAGGCCAGGAACCCCCAGCGCGACCTGCCGCGCGCGATCATGCTGTCGCTGGTCATCGTCACCGCGCTGTACGTCCTGGTCGCGGCCGTCGCCGTCGGCGCGAGGCCGTGGCAGGGCTTCAACGACTCGGAGGCCGCGCTCGCCCAGATCATGCGGGACGTCACCGGGCAGACCTTCTGGGGCACCCTGCTGGCGTTCTGCGCGGTCGTCGCCATCGCGAGCGTGGTCCTGACCGTGCTCTACGGCCAGACCCGCATCCTCTTCGCGATGTCCCGGGACGGACTCGTGCCGAAGGTGTTCGCGCGGGTCCACCCGAAGACCGGGGCGCCCCGGGCCAACACCGTGATCGTGTCCCTGTTCTGCGGAGTGCTGGCGGCGGCGATCCCGCTGGGGCAGCTGGCGGACGCCACCAGCATCGGCACGCTCTTCGCCTTCGCGCTGGTCAACATCGCCGTCGTGGTGCTGCGCCGGACCCGTCCGGACATGCCCCGCACCTTCCGCGTCCCGCTCTCACCGGTCTTCCCGGCCGTGGGCTTCGGCCTCTGCGTGTGGATGATGGGCAGCCTGTCCACCGTCACCTGGGTGGTCTTCGGGGTCTGGATGGCCGCCGGGCTCGTGTTCTACTTCGTGTACGGCCATCGCCGTTCCCGACTCGCAACACCCGAAGGCTGATCCACCCACCGTGCTGAACGATCTCGACGAACGCATCGTGCACGCCCTCGCCGAGGACGCCCGCCGCTCCTACGCGGACATCGGGCAGATCGTCGGTCTGTCCGCGCCCGCCGTGAAGCGGCGCGTGGACCGGCTGCGCGCCACCGGAGCCATCACCGGCTTCACCGTACGGGTGGATCCGGCGGCCCTCGGCTGGGAGACCGAGGGGTTCGTCGAGATCTACTGCCGGAGCAACACCTCCCCGGAGACCATCCAGCGGGGTCTGGAGCGCTATCAGGAGGTCGTGGCCGCGTCCACCGTGACCGGGGACGCCGACGCGGTGGTGCAGGTCTTCGCCTCGGACATGCGGCACTTCGAGCGGGTCCTGGAGCGGATCGCGGGGGAGCCGTTCGTGGAACGCACCAAGTCGGTGCTGGTGCTGTCGCCGCTGCTGCGGAGGTTCTCCTCCGGGTCGCCTACCTGACCCGCTCGGCACGTCGCCGGGCCCCGGCCACCAGTCGCCCGGTGAGCAGGGCGTGCGCGCCCGAGGAGATGACCAGCAGCCGGTAGAGGGCACCACCGGGTCCGGGGAACCGGGCCCGGGTCTCGGCCCGCAGCCGGGTGCTGCCGTCCCCGGCCTCGTCCAGGCGGAAGATCAGGGCGTACGTCGAGAAGTGGTGCCGCCCGACCAGGACGAGCTCCCGGCCGGGCCTCGCGGCGGCCACCCGGAACCCGGGGAACGCCGAGCCCTCGGCGAGGGGCCGCGGTCCGGACGCCGTACGGTCGGCGACGCCGACGAGACGGCCGTAGCGGGCGGAGCGGGGGCGCCCGAAGGACTGGTCCAGGGTCTCGCCGAGTGCGTGCCAGACGGAGCCGGCGTCGGCCCGGACCAGCGTGGTGTGCTCGTCGATCCGGGGCAGTGCGGGGATGTCCATCCGAACCTCCGTCGCCGATGGTCGTTTCGAGTCCGCGAGCTCTACTCCGCAGTCTTCCGCGCCAGCGCGTTGTTTCCTATCGAGTTGTGGACGCTGAAGCTCACCGCGTCCGAGCGGTAGCGGTCGTCGGACCACTCCACCGGGCGGCCCTCGCGGGTCGTGGTGACGCGGCGGACGCGTAGGAGCGGGCTCGTGCGGCGGATGTCCAGCAGCTCCGCGTCCCGTGCCCCCGCCGCCACCGCGTCGATGACGTGCTCCCCGTAGGCGAAGACCAACCCCGTGTCGTCGTACAGGCGTTGGGTGACCGAGGGGCAGTCCGGCTCGATCGCCTCGACGGTCGGGGAGATCCAGTCGGCGTACACCGTCCGCTCCAGCAACACCGGTTCGCCGTCCAGACCGCGGACCCGTAGGACGTGCAACACCGGGGTGCCGACGGCCACTTGGAGGCGGATCGAGTCCTCCTTCGACGCCGGACGGTACTCCTGCGCGACCACCTGCCCGGTCGCCTCCCGGCCCATCGCGCGCGCCCATTCCGCGAAGCTCCTGAGCTCCGCGAAGCTCTGGCTGCGGCGGCTGGCGAGGACCACGCGGCGGGCGCCCTGGCGGGAGCCGATGAGTCCCTCGGCGGTCAGCGCGGCGACCGCCTGGCGGACCGTTCCGCGCGAGACGCCGTAGTGCGCCGCCAGCTCCGTCTCGGCGGGCAGCAGACTGCCGACGGTGTACTCCTCGCGGTCGATCGCCCGGCGCAGTTCGTCGGCGATCTCCTCGTGTCGCGCCGTCATGCTTCCCCTCCGAGTCGAACGCTGTGCACAGCGTGACCAGCCTAGTCGACGATGCAAGTGTTCCGTGGGCGTGCGGAATGTGCGGAAAGTAGGGGGTCAACGTTTCGACGTTGTTTACGAACACGACACCATCGGCGGCCTTACTGGGGCCAACTTGTTCAGACAAGTTTCCTCCCTCTGGCTCCTGCACCCTCGCGCGTCCCTTGGAGAAGCCGTGACCGTGTCCCTGCCGAGAAGCGCCGCCGCCGGTGTTCTCGCCACCCTCGCCGCCCTCGCCCTGAGCGCCTGTGGCGCCGCTCCCGACACCGAGTCGACCACCGCCGACGGCAAGAGCGCCGCCACCGCCACCTCCGCCGCGGACTTCGGCGGCCTGGACAAGCTGGTCGCCGCCGCGAAGAAGGAGGGCACGCTCAACGCCATCGCGCTGCCCCGCGACTGGGCCAACTACGGCGCCCTGATCGACGGCTTCCAGAAGAAGTACGGCATCAAGATCTCCGTCGAGAACCCCGACGGCTCCAGCCAGGACGAGATCAACGCCGTGACCTCCCGCAAGGGCCAGGACCGGGCGCCCGACGTCCTCGACCTCGGCAGCTCCTTCGCGCTGAGCGCCGCCCAGCAGGGACTGCTCGCGCCGTACAAGGTCCAGTCGTACGACGACATCCCCACCGGACAGAAGGACGCGCAGGCCCGCTGGTACAACGACTACGGCGGCTACATCTCCATCGGCTGCGACGCCAAGCGCGTCAAGACCTGCCCCACCACCTTCGCCGACCTCCTCAAGCCGCAGTACAAGGGCCAGGTCGCCCTCAACGGCAACCCCACCAAGTCCGGTTCGGCCTTCGGCGGTGTCTACGCGGCAGCCCTCGCGAGCGGCGGCTCCTTCGACGACATCCAGCCCGGCCTGGACTTCTTCGCCAAGCTGAAGAAGAACGGCAACTACACGCCCGTCGAGTCGACCCCGGCCACCGTCGAGAAGGGCGAGACGCCCATCAGTATCGACTGGGACTACCTGAACGCCGGGTACGCCGACGAGTTCAAGTCCAAGGGCGTCGACTGGAAGGTGTCGGTCCCGAGCGACGGCCAGTTCTCGCAGTACTACTCCCAGGCCGTCAACAAGGACGCCCCGCACCCGGCGGCCGCCCGGCTGTGGCAGGAGTACCTCTACAGCGCCGAGGGCCAGAACCTCTGGCTCAAGGGATACGCCCGCCCGGCCCTGATGACCGCCATGGAGAAGGCCGGCACCCTCGACAAGGCCGCCGCGGCCAAGCTGCCCGAGGTCACCGGAACGCCCAAGTTCCCGACCGAGGCCCAGCAGGGCAAGGCCAAGACGGTCCTCGGACAGGGCTGGGCGAAGGCCGTCTCCGGATGACGGCCACCGCCGTACGGGTGGACCCGGCGCCCGCCGCCCAGGTCAGGCGGCGGCGCCGGTCCCTCGGCTGGGTCGCCGTCCTCCCGCTGCTCGCGTTCGTCGCCCTCGCCTTCGGGCTGCCCGCGATCGCCATGCTGGACGGCGCGTTCACCGCCAAGGACCCGGCCACCGGGGCGACTTCGTACACCCTCGACAACCTGACGACCTCCCTCAAGGGCGCGTACCTCACCGCGCTGCTCGGCAGCGTGAAGCTGTCGGCCGTCTCCGCGGCCCTCGGCACCCTGGTCGGACTGCCGCTCGCCCAGGCCGTCGTGACCTCCCGCTTCCGCGCCCTGCGCGAGGCCGTGCTCACCGCCTCCGGGGTCCTCGCCAACTTCGGCGGGGTCCCGCTGGCCTTCGCCTTCGTCGCCACCCTCGGCAACGCCGGCGTACTGACCAAGCACCTCGGCCTCACCGACAAGGGCTGGGACCTCTACAGCTTCTGGGGCCTGGTCATCGTCTACCTGTACTTCCTGATCCCGCTCATGGTCCTCACCATCACCCCCGCCCTGGACGGACTGCGCGTCCAGTGGCGCGAGGCCGCCCAGAACAACGGGGCGACGACCGTGCAGTACTGGCGCTTCGTCGCCCTGCCCGTCCTGCTGCCCACCCTGCTCGGCGGGTTCGTGCTGCTCTTCGGCAGCGCCTTCGCCGCCTACGCCACCGCCGCCGCGATGGTGGGCAGCTCCATTCCGCTGGTCACCCTCCAGATCGCCGACGCGATCTCCGGCAACGTCCTCGTCGGCCAGGAGAACGTGGCCCTCGCCCTCAGCCTCGACATGGTCCTGGTCGCCGGCCTGGTCATGGCCGTGTACCTGCCCCTTCAGCGAAGGAGCGCCCGATGGCTCGCCTGAACCTGTGGCGGTGGGGGGTGCTCGGCCTCGCCGGGCTGTACTTCCTGGTGCCGCTGGCCGCGTCCGTCGTCTTCACCGTCGACGTGCCGGGCCAGGGGATCACCTTCGACGCCTACACCCAGATCTTCTCCACCGACGGCTTCGTCTCCAGCCTGCTGCTCTCGCTGGAGCTGGCCCTCGCCACCATCGCCGTCGTGCTGCTGCTGATGGTGCCCGCCATGGTCGCGCTGCGGCTCGGGGCACCGCGGCTCCGGCCGGTCGTCGAGGTGGTGTGCTCGCTGCCGCTCGTGGTGCCGCCGATCGCGTTCGTCGCCGGCATCGGCACGGTCCTCAAGTGGGGCCCCGACCACCTCTCGCGCACCCCGCTGTTCGAGACCTTCGTGGCGATCCAGAACCCCGACTTCCCGTTCGTGCTGGTCCTCGCGTACGTCGTGATGGCGCTGCCCTTCGTGTACCGGGCCCTGGACGCGGGTCTGCGGGCCGTCGACGTCCGCACCCTCGTCGAGGCCGCCCGCAGTTGCGGTGCCGGCTGGCCGCAGGCCCTCGTCCGGGCCGTACTGCCCAATCTGCGGGGCGCGCTGCTCAACGCCTCCTTCCTCACCCTGGCCCTGGTGCTCGGCGAGTTCACCGTGGCCCAGCTGCTGGGCTTCCGGCCGTTCGCCGTGTGGATCGTCAACGTCAGTGGCTCCCAGGCCCAGTTGTCCGTCGCCGTGTCCGTGCTCAGCCTGCTCGTGACGTGGGTGCTGCTCCTCGTCCTGGCCGGCTTCGGCGGCCGTACCCGTACCGCTTCCCGGGGATGAACCATGACCGTTCTTGAACAGACCCAGACGACCGCGGCGACCGTCGAATTCCAAGGTCTCCGGCGGGAGTTCGGCCAGACCGTCGCCCTCGACGGGCTGGACCTGACCGTGCGGCCCGGTGAGCTGCTCGCCCTGCTCGGTCCGTCCGGCTGCGGCAAGACGACCGCGCTCAGGATGCTCGCCGGGTTCGAACACCCTGACTCCGGGCGGGTGCTGGTGGACGGCGAGGACGTCAGCCGGGTCCCCGCCCACCGCCGGGACGCCGGGATGGTCTTCCAGTCGTACAGCCTCTTCCCGCACCTCCACGCCCTCGACAACGTGGCCTTCGGACTGCGGATGCGGGGGGTCCGTACGGCCGAACGACGTTCCAGGGCAGCCGAGTTGCTGGACCTCGTCGGGCTCGCCGACAAGGGCGGGCGGTTCCCGCACGAGCTCTCCGGCGGCCAGCAGCAGCGGGTCGCGCTGGCCCGTGCGCTCGCCCTGCGCCCGCGCGTCCTGCTGCTCGACGAGCCGCTGTCCGCGCTGGACGCCAAGGTGCGGCTCAGCCTCCGCGAGGAGATCCGGCGGCTCCAGCAGGAGCTCGGCATCACCACCCTCTTCGTCACCCACGACCAGGAGGAGGCCCTGTCCATGGCGGACCGGGTCGCCGTGATGCACGCCGGCCGGCTCGAACAGTGCGCGGCGCCGAGTGAGTTGTACGGCCGGCCCGCCACCGCCTTCGTCGCCGAGTTCGTCGGCACGATGAGCCGGATCCCCGGCCGGCTCGCCCAGGACACGGTCGACGTGCTGGGACAGCGGCTGCCGGTCGACGGCCCGGTGCCGACCGTGACCGAGGTCGACGTACTGGTGCGTCCGGAGGCCGTGCGGGTGCGGGCCGAGGCCGACGGGGCGTCCCAGGTGGTCGCCACGTCCTTCCTGGGCGCGGCCGTCCGCGTCACCGTCCGGCTCGCCGACGGCACCGAGGTCAAGGCCGACCTGCCCGCCCACGAGTCCGCCGAGCTCACCGCCGGCACCCGGGTGAGCGTGTCGCTGCCCGAGCGGCCGGTGCTGGTGGCGGAACGCACTCGCTGACCCGCGGAACGCACCCGCTGACCCGCCCCCCCATGACGATCCCCCCACGAAAGAGACAACCGTGAGCCGACTCCCCCTCCAGGCCGTCCTGTTCGACATGGACGGCACGCTCGTCGACACCGAGCGGCTGTGGTGGGAGGCGGTGGAGCGGGTCGCCGGGCGGGCGCTGACCGAGGCGGACCGGCCGGACGTGCTCGGCCGCCCGGTCGAGCACACCGCCGCCTGGCTGGCCGCGGCCACGGGCACCCCGGCCGCGGACCTCGCCGACACCCTGCACCGGGAGTTCGCCGACCGCGTCCGCACCGGTGTCGTGCCCCGCCCCGGCGCCCTCGACCTGCTCGACGCGCTCGCCCGCGAGGGTGTCCCGACCGCCCTGGTGACCGCGTCCCCGCGAGCCGTCGCCGAGGTCGTCCTGGAGGCCCTCGGAGGCGCGAGCCGGTTCGCCGTCTCCGTGACCGCCGACGACACCGAGCACACCAAACCCGCCCCCGACCCCTACCTCGCCGCCTGCCGCGCCCTCGGCACGGACCCCGCGAGCTGTGTCGCCGTCGAGGACACGGAGACCGGCGTCCGCTCCGCCGAGGCGGCCGGCTGCGCGGTCCTCGCGGTGCCCTCGCTGGCCCCCATCGAGGCGGCCCCGGGCCGTACGGTCCTGACCGGAGCGGAGGGCCTGGAGGGCGTCACCGTGGCCCGGCTGCGCGCCCTGCTGCCGTACCGGCTCCGCGTGATGACCTGGAACCTCTGGTACGGCGGCACCAAGGTCCACGACCACCGCGCCAAGCAGCTCAAGGTCATCACCGAGACCGGCGCCGACGTGGTCGGACTCCAGGAGACGTACGGCACCGCCGCCGAGGAGCTCGCCGAGGCGCTGGGCTGGCACCACCACAGCGCCGGGTCGAACCTCGGCATCATCAGCCGGTTCCCGGTCATGGCCGTGCTGGGCGACCCGGACGTCGGGTTCTACGGAGCCGCCGGCGCGCGGATCGCCGTAGCGGACCAAGAGGTCGAGGTGTGGACCGCGCACCTCGACTACGAGCACTACGGGCCCTACGCGGCCGAGCCGCTCGCCCGCGAGGAGGTGCGGCTCGGGCAGATGCGGGACACCCTGCGCCGGATCGGGGACGCCGCGCCCGCCGTCCTCGTCGGGGACTTCAACTGCCCCTCCCATCTGGACTGGCCGGACGTCGAGTGGCCGGTGACGAAGGCGGCCGAGGAGGCGGGGTTCCGTGACTCGTACCGGGAGGCGCACCCGGACGCCGTGCGGGACCCGGGGCACACCTGGTCCCCGGTGCACGCCGCGCCGGAGCCGCAGGACCGCATCGACTTCGTGCTGCACCGGGGGCTCCGGGTCCTCGACTCGCTCACGCTCGTCAGCGGCACCCCGCGGACCTGGCCGGATGTCGAGGACAACGATTGGCCCTCCGACCACGCCGCCGTGATCACCACATTTTCGCTGGGCAGCGGGCCCGGGACTGTCTAGCATCGGTGACATGACCTGGCGACATTGATCCACCAGCCGTGCCTCCCGAGGGCCGCCTCGGACGCCGTACCCACGACGTCCGAACCGCCCTTCCGGGAAGGCCTCATGACACTCTCACCCGCAGGTGTGCCCGCGACCGGCGTCCGCCGGCTGACGACCACGCTGTACGGCTACGCGTTCCTCGACGACCTCGTCCTGCTCTACCCGGTGTACGCGCTGCTGTTCGCGGACACCGGCCTGCCGCTCTGGCAGATCTCCTCGCTGTTCGCCCTGTGGTCCCTCACGGCCGTCGTCCTGGAGGTGCCCTCCGGTGCCTGGGCCGACACCGTCTCGCGGCGCCGGCTGCTGTGGCTCGGCCCGCTGCTCACCGCGGCCGGCTTCGCACTGTGGGTGACCGTGCCGTCGTACGGCGCCTTCGCGCTGGGGTTCGTCCTGTGGGGCGCCGGCGGAGCTCTCGGTTCCGGTTCGCTGGAGGCGCTGGTCTACGACGAGATGGAACGGCTCGGGGCCGCCGACCGGTACGCCCGGGTGATGGGCCGGACCCGGGCGGCCCGGCTGCTGGCCACGGTGGCCGCGATGGGCCTCGCCGGGCCGGTCCTCGCGCTGGGCGGCTACCCGGCCGTCGGCGCCGCGAGCGTCCTGGCCTGTCTGCTGGCCGCGGTCACCGCGACCCGGCTGCCGGAGCACCGGGTGCCGGCCGAGAAGGGGAGCACCAGCTGGGCGGCGACCCTGCGGGCCGGGGTCGCCGAGGCCCGCGGCGACCGGGCCGTGCGGGGCGCCCTGCTGCTGATCCCGGCCGTCGCCGCGGTGTGGGGAGCGCTCGACGAGTACGTGTCGCTGCTGATCCGCGACCTCGGCGTGGCCGACACCACCGTGCCCTGGCTGGTCCTGCTGGTCTGGGCGGCCGTCACCGTCGGCAGCCTGTTCGCCGGGCCCGCCGAACGCCTCGGCACCCGGGGCCTCGCCGCGCTGATCGCGGGGGCCGCGGTGGCCCTGGCCGTGGGCGCCGGGGTCCGCACCCCGGCCGGCATCGCCCTCGTCGGCCTCGCCTTCGCCGGCTTCCAGCTGGCCGAGGTGCTCGCCGACGTCCGCCTCCAGCACCGCGTCGGCGACGCCCGGCGGGCCACCCTGACCTCGGTGGCGAGCCTGGGCACGGAACTGGTCACGGTCGCCGTGTTCGGTCTGTACACCCTGCTCGGAGCGTCACTGGCGCACAGCACGGTCTTCGTCGTCCTGTCCGTGCCGTACCTGGTGACGGCGCTGGTGCTGGTCCGGGGATGTCGGCGAGCGCGCAACGAATCGCCGCAGGAGCGCATCCGCACGCAATGAACTGCTTACCGGCGCGCAACGGCTCCTTCTTGTTCGCGCCGGTGAGCCGCCCGTACCTTCTATATGGCCCGCTACGTGGCCCCCACATCCACCTTCCGCCCCGGTGAGGATCACGCATGCGCACCGCCCTGCTCCAGAGCTCCGGCCGCCCCGGCTCCGTCGAGGGGAACCTCAAGGTCCTCGACGAGGCCGCGGCCCGGGCCGCCGCCGCGGGTGCCGCGCTGCTGGCCGCTCCGGAGATGTTCCTCACCGGGTACGCGATCGGCGACGACATCGGCCGGCTCGCCGAGGCGGCCGACGGGGACGGCGCGGACGCCGTCGCGGAGATCGCCACCCGGCACGGTCTGGCGATCGCGTACGGATACCCGGAGCGCTCCGGCGACGCGGTGTACAACTCCGCCCAGCTGATCTCCGCCGACGGCACCCGCCTCGCGAACTACCGCAAGACCCACCTCTTCGGCTGCTTCGAACGCGACCACTTCACGCCGGGCGAGCAGCCGGTGGTCCAGGCCGAACTGGGCGGCCTGCGCGTCGGGTTGATGATCTGCTACGACGTCGAGTTCCCGGAGAACGTCCGCGCCCACGCCCTCGCCGGAACGGACCTGCTGGTGGTGCCGACGGCCCAGATGCACCCGTTCCAGTTCGTCGCCGAGTCACTCGTGCCGGTGCGGGCCTGGGAGAACCAGATGTACGTCGCCTACGTCAACCGGGTCGGCCAGGAAGGGGAGTTCGACTTCGTCGGGCTCTCCGTGCTGGCCGGGCCCGACGGGGTGGCCAGGGCCCGCGCCGGGCGCGGTGAGGAGCTGATCCTCGCCGACCTCGACCCGGCCTTCCTCGCCGCCTCCCGCGAGGCCAACCCGTATCTGGCCGACCGCCGACCCGGCCTCTACGGGTCCCTCGTCTGAACACGGGTCCCTCGCCCGGCCCACCCGCTTTCCCCAAGCCCGCTTCAAGGAGTTCGCACCCCATGACGTCCACCGTGCCCAACGCCGTCGAGCACGCAGACGAGCAGCAGCCGCCGATCACCATGTTCGGTCCGGACTTCCCGTACGCCTACGACGACTTCCTCGCCCACCCGGCGGGCCTCGGGCAGATACCGGCCACCGAGCACGGCACCGAGGTCGCGGTGATCGGCGGGGGTCTCTCCGGCATCGTGGCCGCGTACGAGCTGATGAAGATGGGCCTCAAGCCGGTCGTGTACGAGGCCGACCGGATCGGCGGCCGGCTGCGGACCGTGGGCTTCGAGGGCCAGGGCACGGAGGGCCTCACCGCCGAGATGGGCGCGATGCGCTTCCCGCCCTCCTCCACGGCCCTCCAGCACTACATCGACCTGGTCGGTCTGCAGACCCGGCCCTTCCCCAACCCCCTTGCGGAGGCCACCCCTTCGACGGTGGTCGACCTCAAGGGCGAGTCCCACTACGCCGAGACGATCGACGACCTCCCGCAGGTCTACCGCGATGTCGCCGAGGCCTGGAACAAGTGCCTCGAAGAGGGCGCCGACTTCAGGGACATGAACCGCGCCCTGCGCGAGCGGGACGTGCCGCGCATCCGCGAGATCTGGGCGCGGCTCGTGGAGAAGCTCGACAACCAGACCTTCTACGGCTTCCTCTGCGACTCCGAGGCGTTCCGGTCCTTCCGGCACCGGGAGATCTTCGGCCAGGTCGGCTTCGGCACCGGCGGCTGGGACACCGACTTCCCCAACTCCATCCTGGAGATCCTGCGGGTCGTCTACACCGAGGCCGACGACCACCACCGGGGGATCGTGGGCGGCTCGCAGCAGCTGCCGGTCCGGCTCTGGGAGCGCGAGCCGGAGAAGATCGTGCACTGGGCGTACGGGACCTCGCTGAAGTCCCTGCACGTCGACGGCGAGCCCCGGCCGACCGTGACGCGGCTGCACCGGACGGCCGGCAACCGGATCACCGTGACGGACGCGGACGGTGACATCCGTACGTACCGGGCGGCGATCTTCACCGCGCAGTCCTGGATGCTGCTGTCGAAGATCGCCTGCGACGACTCGCTCTTCCCGATCGACCACTGGACGGCGATCGAGCGCACGCACTACATGGAGTCGTCGAAGCTGTTCGTGCCCGTGGACCGGCCTTTCTGGCTGGACAAGGCCGTCGACGACAGGGGAAACCCGACCGGGCGGGACGTCATGTCGATGACGCTCACCGACCGGATGACGCGCGGGACGTATCTGCTGGACGACGGCCCGGACAGGCCCGCCGTCATCTGCCTCTCCTACACCTGGTGCGACGACAGTCTGAAGTGGCTGCCGCTGTCCGCGAACGAGCGGATGGAGGTCATGCTGAAGTCCCTCGGCGAGATCTATCCCAAGGTCGACATCCGCAAGCACGTCATCGGCAGCCCGGTGACCGTCTCCTGGGAGAACGAGCCCTACTTCATGGGCGCGTTCAAGGCCAACCTGCCCGGCCACTACCGCTACCAGCGGCGCCTGTTCACCCACTTCATGCAGGACCGGCTGCCCGAGGACAAGCGGGGCATCTTCCTCGCCGGCGACGACATCTCCTGGACGGCGGGCTGGGCCGAGGGCGCGATCCAGACCGCCCTGAACGCGGTCTGGGGCGTCATGCACCACTTCGGCGGCGAAACCGACCCGACCAACCCGGGGCCGGGCGACCTGTACGACGAGATAGCGCCGGTGGAATTGCCGGAGGACTAGGGCCGTCCGGCGGTCAGGCCGGCTCCACGGAACGGCGCTGATCGTCGCAGGTGGGGCGGGTCTGGTGCGTCGACCTGCAGGCGCGGGCGAAGGGCGACGACGCGACGGGCGGCTGTCGCGCGAGGTTTGTTCGGGCGTGGGGCGTGGGGCGTGGGGCGTGGGGCGTGGGGCGTCGGCAACCGGCGACCACGCCGCGGACCGGCAGCCGGACCCCGCGACGCCGGCCTGATCCGCCGGACGGCCCCTGGGCCCTGCCCGGCCCGGGGTTCAGTCCGGAAGCGGTGTCAGCAGCATGCGGCTTGCGAAGCCCACCGCCGTGTCCAGGCGTTCGGTGAACTCGGCGGCCACGTCCGGCAGTCCGCGCAGGGCCCACAGGGCTCGGGCCGCGGTCCAGGTGGCGTCCCGGGCGCGGTCCAGGCTCCAGGAGCCGAGGAGATGGGTGAGCGGGTCGGCGATCTGGAGGAGGTCGGGGCCCGGCATCAGCTCTTCGCGGATGCGCTCCTCCAGCGAGACGAGGAGGTCGCCCACGCGGTCGAACTCGTCCTCCACCTCGACGGGTTCGCAGCCGAGGCTACGACAGGTGTCCACCACGGCGAGCGCGAGGTCGTGCCCGATGTGCGCATTGATGCCCGCCAACGCGAACTGCAGGGGTCGTACCCCGGGATGCCGGCGGAACTGGAACAGCGGCCGCCAGCAGGCCGGCGGACGGTGTTCCCGGGCGGCCGCGTCCACCGCCGCCAGATAGCGCTCGGCGAACCGCACGTCCAGCGTGATCGCGGCCCGTGCGTCCGGGAACCGGCCGCCGTCGACGCAGCGCTCGACCGCCTCGGTGACGGCGAGGTAGACGCGGTTGAAGACCGCCACGCCGTCCCGCTCGGGAAGAGCCTCGTCGAGGGCGCGCATACGGGAGAGGACCGCGTCGAGAGGAGTGGTGAACTGTTCCAATTGCGCCATAAGCGCAGGGTCCCAGTCCTAGGCTGGCCGGGGTACCGGCGGGCCCGACGCTTCCCCAGAACGGGGGACGCTGCCCGCCGCGCGAGGGGGGAGCGAGAGGGTGTCAGGCTCACGTGCCCAGCGACTGGCCGCGCGCCGCGCCGCCCGCAGGCGTGCCGTGGGCCGGAGCGCCATGGTCGCGGTGGCCTTCCTGGTCACCGCCGTCGGCACCGCGACCGGGATGGTCTCCGGGCTCGACGACCGTGCCGCCTCCGACGAGGCGCGGCCGGCACCGACCGACGGCCGGCCGAGTCCGGACAGGGACCGGGTCCCGCCATCGAGCCCCGGTTCGCCGTCCGCCGCCCCCGCCGCCTCCCCGTCCGTCTCCACCAAGGCGAGCGCGTCCCCGAAGCCCGCGAGCAGGTCACCGAGCCCCACCAGGACCCGAGCCACCACCGCGGCCCGCCTCTACCGCCATCCCTCCTCCCAGGTGCTCGAATGGGTGCGGGAGAACCCGCGCGACTGGCGGGCCGGCGTCATAGAGTCGCGTATCGCCGACCGGCCGGCCGCGGTCTGGTTCGCCGACTACACCCCGGCGACCATCACCTCCAGGGTCCGCGCGGTCACCTCCGGCGGCGCCGCGCAGGGCCGGGTCCCGGTGGTCGTGGCGTACGCGGTCCCGGAGCGTGACTGCGGCGGCGCGTCCCAGGGCGGGGCGCCGGACCTCGCCGCGTACGACGCCTGGATCGACCGGTTCGCCGCGGGGCTCGGCTCCCGGGAGGTGATCGTCGTCCTGGAGCCCGACTCGATCGCCCAGTCGGACTGCCTCTCGGCGGCCGCGCGGGCCGGCCGCTTCGCCTCGCTGGCCCGCGCCGGCCGCGTCCTGAAGGCCGCGAACCCGAGGGCACGCGTCTACTACGACGCCGGCCACTCCGGCTGGAACCCGGCCGCGCAACAGGCGGCCCTGCTGAGGCAGGCGGGCGCCGCCTCGGCCGCCTCCTCCGACGGGATCTTCAGCAACGTCTCCAACTTCCACACCACGTCCGCCGAGATCGACTACGACCGTCAGGTCCTCGCCGCTCTGGGCGGACCGCCCGGACTGGGCGCCGTCATCGACACCAGCCGCAACGGCAACGGCGCCCCGCCCGAGGGCCAGTGGTGCGACCCGGCCGGCCGGAAGATCGGGCAGGCCCCGACCCTGAACACCGGCGAACCGCGGATCGACGCCTACCTGTGGGTGAAGCTCCCGGGGGAGTCGGACGGCTGCAAGGGCACACCGGGCACGTTCAGCGCCTCGTACGCCTATGACCTGGCCTCGCCGTAAAGCCTGCTGTAAAGCCTGCTGTGAGGCCGGTTGTAAGGCTTGCCGCAAAGCCTGCCGCAAGGCCCGACGGGAGCGGTCTCAGCCCCGCGGGTCCGGAACCGCCGCCGCCGGGGCGCCGACCTTCGACCGATCCCGGTCGCCGGCCCGCAGCACCCCCGCGAAGGCCACGAGTCCGCAGGCCAGGACCGTCACCAGGATGAACGACACCATCAGGCTGGTGGCCTGGGCCAGCGTGCCGATCGCGCTCGGGGCGACCAGCCCCGAGGTGTAGGTGATCGTCGCGACACCGGCGATCGCCAGACTGGGGTTGGACCCGCTGCGACCCGCGGCGGCGAAGCACAGCGGCACCACCACCGCGATGCCGAGCCCCATCAGCGCGAACCCGCCCATCGCCACGGCCGGCTGGTCGGCGACCACGATGAGCAGTCCGCCGAGCACCGCCAGGACCCCGCTCGCCCGCACCGTGCGCACCGCGCCGAAGCGGTCCACCAGCCGGTCCCCGGCGATCCGCGCGAGAGCCATGGTGAGCGTGAAACCGGTCGTGCACGCGGCCGCGAGCCCGGCCGAAGTCTCCAACTGGTCCCGCAGATACACCGCCGACCAGTCCAGACTCGCCCCCTCCGCGAACACCGCGCAGAACCCGACCGCGCCGATGAGCAGCGCCGACTTCGGCGGCAGCGCGAACCGGGGCGGCGGCTCCTCGTCCTCGGTGGGCTGGAGGTCCAGCACCCAGCGGCAGGCGAGCAGACCGAGCAGGGTGAGGGTGACCGAGGCGAGCGCGTGGTGCAGCCGGGCGTCCGAGCCCAGGTGCGCGGCGAGGGTGCCGGCCGCCGAGCCGATCAGGGCGCCCGCGCTCCACAGGCCGTGCAGCCCGGACATGATCGAGCGGTCGAGGCGGTTCTCGACCTCGACGCCCAGCGCGTTCATCGCCACGTCCGCCATGCCGGCCGTGGCGCCGTAGACGAACAGGGCCACGCAGAGCGTCAGCAGGTTCGGGGCGAGCGACGGCAGCACCAGGGCCAGCGTCCACAGGGAGATCAGGCCGCGCAGCGCGTTCCGGGCCCCGAAGCGGTGACTGACCCGGCCGGCCAGCGGCATCGCCACGGAGGCGCCGAGCGCCGGGAAGGCGAGCGCCAGGCCCAGCTGGCCGGCGCTCACCGAGGAGTGCTCCTGGATCCACGGCACCCGTGTCGCGAACGAGCCGGTCACGGCCCCGTGCACGGTGAAGACGGCGGCCACCGCGTACCGGGCCCGCCGTACCTCCACTGATGTGTGGACCACATCGCTCATTGTCGGGCCCCTCCCCGGATCCTCGTCGTCCCGCTGTCGCCGCCGTAAACTATCAGGAACCCTGCCTGATAGATAGCGCATATCCGGCTCTGTGGATCTGAGAGGATTCCCGGCATGCCCGCATCCCCGAGCACCGCCCGGGCCATCAACGACCGGCTCGCCCTGCGCCTGCTCCAGCAGGAAGGCCCGCTGACGGCAGGCCAGTTGAAGCAGCTCACCGGGCTGTCCCGGCCGACCGTCGCCGACCTCGTCGAGCGCCTCGCCGCCGCCGGACTGATCGGCGTGGTGGGGGAGTCGGGGGAGCAGCGCCGCGGCCCCAACGCCAAGCTGTACGGCATCGTCGCCGACCAGGCCCATCTGGCGGCCCTAGACGTCCGGACCGAGGGCGTCTCCGTCGTCGTCTCCGACCTGCTGGGACGCGTGCTGGCCGAGGCGTCGGTGCCGATCGGCGGGGACACCGGGACGGGCCCCGCGGTCGAGCAGGCCGTCGCGCTGGTCGAGCGGGCGGCGAAGGAGGCGGGGGTGGCCGAACTCCACACCGTCGGCATCGGCGCCCCCGGTCTGATCGACCCGGCGAGCGGCGAACTCCGTGACTCCACCGGCCTGCCGGAATGGCACCGCCGACTGGTCCTGGCGCTGGGCGAACGGCTCCCCGGGACCCGTATCCACGTCGAGAACGAGACCAACCTCGCCGCGCTGGCGGAACAGCGCGAGGGGATCGCCCGGGACCGGGACACCTTCGTGCTGTTGTGGCTGGGCCAGGGCACCGGCGCGGCGGTGGTCCTGGACGGCATCCTGCGGCGGGGCGCCTCGGGCGGCACGGGGGAGATCGGGTTCCTGCCGGTGCCGGGGACGGCGGGACTGCCCTCGGCGGTGGACTGTGAAGGCGGCTTCCATTCGCTGGCCGGCTCGGCGGGGATCGTGAGACTGGCGGTGGAGTGCGGCCTGACGCTGCCAGCGGACGGGGCCGCCGGCGTGGTGCGGGAGGCGGTGGCGCACGACGAGTCCCGCTTCCTGGACGCTCTGGCCGACCGGCTCGCCGTGGGAGTCGCCTCGGTCGTCGCCGTCCTGGACCCGGGCTGCGTGGTGCTAGGGGGCGAGGTCGGCCAGGCGGGCGGGACGGACCTCGCCGGGCGAGTGGAGCGCAGGGTCCGCGGCATGTCACCGCTGCCCACCCAGGTGCGCGCGAGCACGCTGGGCGGCGGGGCGGTTCTGCGCGGAGCCCTGCTCACGGCGAGCGGCAGGGCCCAGGACGAGGTGTTCGCACCCCGCCAGGGGCGAAACGGACGTACCTGAGACCCATCGGCTTCACGATGAAGACCCGGCGGCGGGCAAGGGCCGTCGTCACCGCCGCCGGGCCCGTCTCTACGGGTGTCCACCCACGGCGACCCTAAAAAGGACTAGACCATTAGGTCAAGAGGTTTCCGGCCACGGGGTTGTGAGCCACTGCACACGCCTCGCCCGTATGGACGCCGATCGGGCGTGGCAGACTGGTTGCGTACCAGAAGCAGCGCACTCCGGGGTCGGTGAAAGTCCGAACCGGCGGTTACAGTCCGCGACCCGACCGCTTCCAGCGGCCGGTTGACCAGGTGAAATTCCTGGACCGACGGTTAAAGTCCGGATGGGAGGCAGTGCGCGGCGGGCGGGCATACCTGTATGCGCGCCGCCGTAACAGGCTTCACCCTCGCGGGGGTGAGTCCCGTCCGGCGTCGCCCTCGGTGTCCCTGCTCGTTCATTCTGTCGTCATCGACAGCCCCGGAGTCCGTGCCCGAATGAGGCAGGGAGGACCCGGGAAGTGTTCACCGGAATCGTCGAAGAGCTGGGCGAGATCACCGCCGTCGAGAACCTCGGCGACGCCTGTCGCTTCCGACTGCGCGGCCCCGTCGTCACCGAAGGCGCGCACCACGGAGACTCCATCGCCGTCAACGGCGTCTGCCTGACCGTCGTCGAGCACGAGGGCGACGAGTTCACCGCCGACGTCATGGCCGAGACCCTCGACCGCTCCAGCCTCGGCGCGCTGGGCGTCGGCTCCCGTGTCAACCTGGAGCGTCCCACCGCCGTCGGCGCACGCCTGGGCGGCCACATCGTCCAGGGGCACGTGGACGGCACCGGCGAGGTCCTGGAGCGCAAGCCCTCCGAGCACTGGGAGATCATCAAGATCTCGCTGCCCGCGGACCTCTCGCGCTACGTCGTCGAGAAGGGCTCCATCACGGTCGACGGCATCAGCCTCACCGTCGTGGAGGCCGGGCCCGACTACTTCACCGTCAGCCTCATCCCCACCACCCTCGCCCTGACCACGCTCGGCCTCAAACAGCCCGGCTCCCCGGTCAACCTCGAGGTCGACGTCGTCGCCAAGTACGTCGAGCGCCTGCTCGCGAGCGGTCAGGGGGCGGGGAAGTGAACTCCCTGAACACCGAGGCCTTCACGCTGTTCGGCCAGCACATCCTCTGGTCGGACATGATCGGCAACATCCTCGGCCTGATCGCCCTCGCCCTCGGCTGGCGCCGCAACCTCTGGAGCTGGCCGGTGCAGTTCGTCTCCGGCCTCATCCTCTTCGGCGCCTTCTACGGGCACCTCACCGGCAGCGCGGGCAAGCAGGCCGTCGTCATGCTCGTCGCCCTGTACGGCTGGTGGCAGTGGAACCGCACCAAGGGGCAGTCGGGCGACGGGCACATCACGCCCCGGTTCGCCTCCTGGCGTGAGCGCGGGGCCCTCGTCGGCGCCGCCGCCGTCGGCACCGTCGCCGTCGCCCTGCTCTTCAAGGCCTACCCGAGCCTGTCCTGGGACCCCTGGCCGGACGCGTACATATTCGTCGGCACCGTCGTCGCCATGTACGCCCAGGCCCGCGGCATGGTCGAGTTCTGGTTCGCCTGGCTCCTCGTCGACCTCGTCGGCGTCCCCCTGAACTTCGCCAACGGCTACGCCTTCTCCGGCTTCGTCTACGTCATCTACGGCGCGCTCGTCCTGTGGGGCATGCGCGACTGGTGGCTGCGCTCCCGGCAGTCCGCGCGGCCCGTCATGGAAGGAGCGCCGGCATGAGCGCGGCACCGATTCTCTACAGCACCGACGGGTTCGAGGACTTCGCGCTGGACCCGGTCGAGCAGGCCATCGCCGACATCGCGGCCGGCCGACCCATCGTGGTCGTCGACGACGAGGACCGCGAGAACGAGGGCGACCTGGTCGTCGCCGCCGAGAAGATCACCCCCGAGATCGTCGCCTTCATGATGAGCGAGTGCCGCGGCCTGATCTGCGCCCCCATGGAGGGCGACGAACTGGACCGGCTGAAGCTCCCGCAGATGGTCGACGACAACACCGAGTCGATGAAGACCGCCTTCACCGTCTCCGTGGACGCCTCCGGCGCGCACGGTGTGACCACCGGGATCTCGGCCTCCGACCGCGCCACCACGCTCCGGCTCCTCGCGAGCGGCGACGCCGAGCCCACCGACTTCGTCCGGCCCGGCCACATCTTCCCGCTGCGGGCCCGCGACGGCGGCGTGCTCACCCGCAACGGCCACACCGAGGCCGCCGTCGACCTCGCCCGGCTCGCGGGACTGCGCCCGGCCGGCGCGATCGTCGAGATCGCCGGCGAGGACGGCCGGATGCTGCGCCTCCCGGAGCTGATCCCCTTCGCCCGCAAGCACGGCCTGACGATCATCTCCATCGAGGACCTGATCGCCTACCGCCGCACCAGCGAGCCCACCGTCCGCCGCGAGGCCGAGACCCGGCTGCCCACCGCCCACGGCACCTTCACGGCGTACGGCTACCGCTCCACCGTCGACGGCGTCGAGCATGTCGCCCTGGTGCACGGCGAGATCGGCGACGGCGAGGACGTCCTGGTCCGCGTCCACTCCGAGTGCCTCACCGGTGACATCTTCGGCTCCCTGCGCTGCGACTGCGGCCCCCAGCTCGACGCCTCCCTGGAGCGCATCCAGGAGGAGGGCAGGGGAGTGCTGGTCTACCTGCGCGGCCACGAGGGGCGCGGCATCGGTCTGCTGTCCAAGCTGCGGGCCTACGAGCTCCAGGAGCAGGGCCGGGACACCCTCGACGCCAACCTGGAGCTCGGCCTGCCCGCCGACGCCCGGGACTACGGCGCGGGCGCGCAGATCCTGGAGGACCTCGGCGTCCGCAGCCTGCGCCTGATGACCAACAACCCCGACAAGTCCGACGCCCTCCTGCGCCACGGCCTCAAGGTCACCGGGCGGGAGCCGATGCCCGTACAGGCGGGCGAGCACAACCTCCGCTACCTGCGCACCAAGCGGGACCGGATGGGCCACGACCTGCCCTGGCTGGACGCCGCCCCGGTGTCCACCTGCAGCAACCAGTAAGCACTTCGAGGGAGAGTTCGAGAACGTGAGCGGCAAGGGTGCACCGGAGCTGTCCGTACGCAACGTGGGGGACCTGCGGGTCGCCGTCATCGCGGCGCAGTGGCACGAGAAGGTGATGGACGGACTGGTGGACGGCGCGCTGCGCGCCCTGCACGACCTGGGGATCGACGAGCCGACCCTGCTCAGGGTCCCCGGCAGCTGGGAACTCCCGGTCGTCGCCAAGGTCCTCGCGGGCCGCGGCTACGACGCGATCGTCGCCCTCGGTGTCGTCATCCGCGGCGGCACCCCGCACTTCGAGTACGTCTGCCAGGGCGTCGTCCAGGGCCTCACCCAGGTCTCCGTGGAGACCGGTGTCCCCGTCGGCATGGGTGTGCTGACCTGCGACACCGAGGAACAGGCCCTGGACCGCGCCGGAATCGAGGGCTCGAACGAGGACAAGGGCCACGAGGCGGTGACCGCCGCGGTGGCCACGGCGGCCACCCTCCGCTCAGTATCTGAACCGTGGCGCTGACGAAGGTGTCATGTGGCATAGGCTGAGCGACACCATGTCCAATAAGACGTTCGAGGAGCTCTTCACCGAGCTCCAGCAGAAGGCCGCCACCGGCGACCCCGCCACCTCCCGCACCGCAGAACTGGTCGGCAAGGGGGTCCATGCCATCGGCAAGAAGGTCGTCGAAGAGGCCGCCGAGGTCTGGATGGCCGCCGAGTACGAGGGCAAGGAGGCGGCCGCCGAGGAGATCTCGCAGCTGCTGTACCACGTCCAGGTGATGATGGTCGCGCGCGGGATCTCCCTCGACGACGTCTACGCCCACCTGTAAGCCAGTCGCCGAACACACCCCTGAGAGCAAAGGAAGCCGACCTCATGCTGCGCATCGCCGTCCCCAACAAGGGTTCCCTGTCAGGACCTGCGGCGGACATGCTGCATGAGGCCGGCTACCAGCAGCGCCGCGAGTCCAAGGAACTGCGGATCGTCGACCCGGTCAACGACGTGGAGTTCTTCTACCTCCGCCCCCGGGACATCGCGATCTACGTCTCCTCCGGCCGGCTCGACATCGGCATCACCGGCCGTGACCTGCTGATCGACTCCGGCGCCGACGCCGAGGAGATCCTCCCGCTCGGCTTCGCCCGCTCCACCTTCCGCTTCGCCGCCAAGCCGGGCACCGCGACCGGGATCGAGGACCTCAAGGGCAAGACGGTCGCCACCTCCTACGAGGGGATCGTCGCAGGACACCTCGCCGACAACGGCGTCGACGCCGCGGTCGTCCACCTCGACGGCGCCGTCGAGACCGCCATCGAGCTCGGCGTCGCCGAGGTCATCGCGGACGTCGTCGAGACCGGCACCAGCCTGCGCAACGCGGGCCTGGAGGTCTTCGGCGAGCCCATCATGAAGTCCGAGGCCGTCGTCATCCGCCGCACCGGCGCGGACGCCGAGGAGGCCGCGGAGTCCAAGGTGCAGCAGTTCCTGCGCCGCCTCCAGGGCGTCCTGGTGGCCCGGACGTACGTGATGATGGACTACGACTGCCGGGTCGAGCAGTTGGAGAAGGCCGTCGCGCTCACCCCGGGCCTCGAGTCCCCCACCGTCTCCCCGCTGCACAACGAGGGCTGGGTCGCCGTCCGCGCGATGGTCCCCGCCAAAGAGGCGCAGCGCATCATGGACGACCTCTACGACATCGGCGCGCGGGCCATCCTGACGACGGCCATCCACGCCTGCCGTCTCTGAGGAGCCGTACCGCAGATGTCCTCCGAACCGCCCGCACTCCCCGTCACGTTCCGGCCGGGCCGCACCCGTGTGGTCCTGCTCACCGCCGGAGTCGCGATCTTCGTCACGATCACGGTGATCGCGCTGCTCCTGGAGCAGCTCGGCCCCGGCGAGCGCCTGAGCTTCGTCGTCACCGCGGCCCTGCTCGCCGGTGTGCTGTTCCTGCTGGCCAGGGTGAAGGTCGTCGCCGACGAGTCCGGCGTCACCGTCCAGAACATCGCCAGCAGGCGGCGGCTGGAGTGGGCCGAGATCATCCAGGTGAACCTCCGCCCGGGCGACCCGTGGGTGTTCCTCAACCTCAGCGACGGCACCAGCCTGCCCGCGCTCGGCATCCAGCCGGGCATCGCGAAAGAGCAGGCCATCGCCGACGCGAAGGCCCTGCGGGCGCTCGCCGAGGCCCGTTCCACCGCCCGCTCCGACGAAGATCAGGGCTGACTCAGGGGCTTCCACCCTGCCGCAGTCGGCCCTGTCTTGATTAATCTGTTGGCGGAGGCGTTTTCATCGCGCCTCCGCCTCTCGTTGTTCCTGCTACCCGAGGAGTGACTCCCTCCAGCGATGGACGGATCGTCCTGTAGTACCTGCGCCGCCCCCTCCCGACATACCGAGGCGGCGGCATGACCATCCCCCTGCTGCTCCTCGGAGCGGCGTTCCTGCTGATTCTCGCCAACGGCTTCTTCGTGGCGGCCGAGTTCGGCCTCGTCACCGTGGAGGCCACCGACGCCGAGAAGGCAGCCGCGGAAGGCGACCGGAGGGCCCGCCGGGTCGCCGAGTCGCTCAAGGAGCTGTCCTTCCAGCTCTCCGGCACCCAGCTCGGCATCACCATCACCTCCCTGGTCGTCGGCATGCTCGCCGAACCGGCCCTCGCGGAGCTGCTGCACGGCCCGTTCACGGCCGTCGGCATCCCGGAGGGCGCGGTCTCGGGCGTGGCCGTCGTCGTCGGCATGCTGCTGGCCTCCGCCGTGCAGATGGTGATCGGCGAGCTCGTGCCCAAGAACTGGGCGGTGTCCAAGCCGATGCAGGTCGCCCGCTTCGTCGCCGGCCCGCAGCACGCCTTCGCGCGGCTGTTCCGGCCGGTGATCGCCGCCCTGAACGCGGTCGCCAACCGTCTCGTCCGCGCGCTCGGCATCGAGCCCGCCGAGGAACTGGCCTCCGCCCGCACCCCCGGCGAACTGGTCTCCCTGGCCCGGCACTCCGCGCAGGCCGGAGCCCTGGAACAGGACACGGCCGACCTCTTCGTGCGCACCCTGTCGCTCGGTGAGCTCACCGCGCAGCACGTGATGACCCCGCGCGTGAAGGTCAGCTCCCTCCAGGCCTCCGCGACCGCCGAGGACGTCGTCAACCTCACCCGCGCCACCGGACTGTCCCGCTTCCCGGTCTACCGCGAGAAGATCGACGAGATCGTCGGCATGGCCCACCTCAAGGACGCCCTCGCGGTCCCCGCGCAGGACCGGCTGCGCACCCCCGTGGGCCGGATCGCCCGCCCGGCGCTGCTGGTGCCGGAGACGCTCCCGGTCCGGCCCCTGCTGGCCCAGCTGCGCAGCGAGCAGCCCATCGCGGTCGTCGTCGACGAGTACGGCGGCACCGCCGGCGTGGTCACCCTGGAGGACATCGTCGAGGAGATCGTCGGCGAGGTCCGCGACGAGCACGACGGCCAGGACGTCCCCGAACTCGCCGCCGCCCCGCCCGAGGACGGCCGCCTCGCCTGGGACGCCGACGGCAGCTGCCGCGTCGACATCCTCCAGCGCATAGGCCTCGACGTGCCCGAGGGGCCGTACGAGACCGTCGCCGGGCTGGTCGCCGACCTGCTCGGCCGTATCCCCGCCGTCGGTGACCGGGCCGAGCTGCCCGGCTGGCGGCTCACCGTGCGCCAGGTCGGGCACTACCGCGCCGAGCGGGTCCGCCTGGTCCGCACGGTCCCCGCGGTGAACGTCATGGAGGCCGCCCGATGAGCGTGCTCCAACTCCTCTTCGCCGGGCTGCTCGTGCTCGCCAACGGCTTCTTCGTCGGCGCCGAGTTCGCCCTGGTCTCCGTGCGCCGCAGCCAGATCGAACCGCTCGGCACCGCGCGGGCCCGCCAGGTCCTGTACGGCCTGGAGCGGCTGCCCCAGATGATGGCGGCGGCCCAGTTCGGCATCACGGTGTGCTCCCTGACGCTCGGCGCGGTCGCCGAGCCGACGGTCGCCAAGCTCCTGGAGCCGGTCTTCGAGTGGATCCATCTGCCGCACGGCATGATCCACCCGCTCGGGTACGTCATAGCCCTGGCCGCGGTCGTCTTCTTCCACCTCGTCATCGGCGAGATGGTCCCGAAGAACCTCGCGATGGCCGCCCCGGAGAAGGCCGCGCTGTGGCTCAGCCCGGGGCTGGTGGCCTTCGCGCGACTGTGCCGGCCCATCACCATCGCCCTCGGCGCCTGCGCCGCCGCCATCCTGCGGCTCTTCCGCGTCGAGCCCAAGGACGAGGTCGAGGCGGTCTTCACCAGCGAGCAGCTCAACCGCCTGGTGGAGGACTCCGGGCAGGCGGGCCTGCTCGACCCCGAGGAACAGGAGCGCCTGGAGGACGCGCTGGAGCTGGGCTCGCGCCCGGTCACCGACGTCCTGCTCAAGCGCGAGTCCCTGGTGACGGTCCGCCCCTCGGTGACCCCGGGCCAGATCATCGAGCTCACCGGTCGCACCGGGTACTCCCGCTTCCCGATCGCCGCGGAGAACGGCGTGTTCATGGGGTACCTGCACGTGAAGGACGTACTCGATCTGGAGGACTCGCAGCGGGCGGTCCCTCAGCAGATCTGGCGGCCCATGACGAAGCTGCGGTCCGACCTGCCGCTCGACGACGCGCTGACGGTGATGCGGCGCGCGGCCACCCACCTGGCCCAGGTGGCGGACGGATCCGGCAAGGTGCTGGGTCTGGTCGCGCTGGAGGACGTGCTGGAACTGCTGGTCGGCGAGGTCCGGGACCCCGCGCACCGGGAGCTGCCGGAGGTGCGGGTCACCGAGCCCCGGCCCAGCGGGGCGCCCGAGGAGGCACTCGCGAGCTGAGCTCCGCGGGGGTGGACTTCGGCCTGCGGGGGTGGACTACGGCATGTGTCCGCCCCCGCGTAGCCGTTCGCCACCGGTTCTTGAGGGCCCCTTTCCCGCCACCCGGCCGCGCCTGCGGGCCGTCGATAAACTCACTGCGATCGCGCCAAGTGAGGTTCGGGGGCTGGCATGGCGGATCTCGACAAGGCCGCCGTGCGCGGCGAACCACCTGCGTGGCTGCGCGAGTTGGACACCGCCCTGCTCACCCACGCACAGGTCATGTTCTACGGCAACGTCCGTGACATGTACCTCGTCCCGGGCCCGTCCGGCTGGCTGCTGCCCGACATCCGCGGCGGGATCTGGTCCTGTCTGGAACGCGCGGGCTACCGCTTCCTCGTGGTGGCCGACCCGGTCGACGGCGTCCAACTCCTCCCGCACGCACCGGAGATCACCGCCCTCGCACAGGACGTGATCGGGACCGGCATCGGCAGCGGCGGGCGGCTCAGCCCGGAGCGGCTCCTCCAGGTGATCCGGCGGGTGGCCGAGGCCGATGTCCGGGCCGGGGTGCTGGTCGACTACGCGGCCCGGCTGATCCGCGACCCCCGCCAACTGGAGCCCGAGGAACACCACTTCTTCGCCGCCTGCGAGAAACTCGCCCACACCACCCGCCCGGTACGGCTGGCGGGCGAACCCGGCCAGCGCTACAACCCGGTGCTCTGGGTGGTCGGCGGGGAGCGCGACCTGCCCTCCTGGTTCACCGCCGACAACCCGGCCTTGCGCCGCGTCGCCCTGCCCGTGCCCGACCTCACCGACCGCCGCACCACCGCCGAGATCCTCGCCCCGACCCTGCTGCCCGCCGACCTTCCCGAGGCGCGCCGGGAGGAGTACGTCCACCGGTTCGCCGCCCAGACCCAGTCGCTGACCCTGCGCAGCATGGTGGAGATCGCCCGGCTCGCGGCGGCCGGCACCGAGCAGACCTCCGAGGTGATCGAGGCGGCCGCCCGCTCCTACCGGGTCGGCATCGTGGAGAACCCCTGGAGCCGGCCCGCCCTGCGTGACCAGCTCATCCACGCGCACGACGGGCTGCGCCGCCGGGTCCTCGGCCAGCCCGAAGCCGTCGCCCGCGCGCTGGACATCGTGACCCGCTCGGTCATGGGACTGTCCGGTGCCCAGTCCTCGGCGACCGCCTCGCGGCCGCGCGGGGTGCTGTTCTTCGCCGGGCCGACCGGGGTCGGCAAGACCGAACTGGCCAAGGCGCTCACCGAGTTGGTGTTCGGCGACGAACGGGCCTACATCCGCTTCGACATGAGCGAGTTCGCCGCGGAGCACGCGGCAGACCGGCTCATCGGCGCCCCGCCGGGTTACGTCGGCCATGACGCGGGCGGCGAGTTGACCAACGCGATCCGGCAACGGCCGTTCAGTCTCGTGCTGTTCGACGAGATCGAGAAGGCGCACCCGAGGATCCTCGACAAGTTCCTCCAGATCCTCGACGAGGGACGGCTCACCGACGGCATGGGCTCCACCGTGTACTTCTCCGAGGCCCTGCTCGTGTTCACCTCCAACCTCGGCATGACGGCCCGCGACGCCGACGGACGCCCGCTGCTCACCCCGGACACCCCGCGCGAGGAGCTGGTCGCCGAGGTCACCGCCGAGATCGGGCGGCACATGGCGGAGCGGCTGAACCGGCCCGAGCTGCTCAACCGGATCGGCGA
Organism: Streptomyces sp. NPDC057253; assembly: GCF_042669125.1. Taxonomy (NCBI): domain Bacteria; kingdom Bacillati; phylum Actinomycetota; class Actinomycetes; order Kitasatosporales; family Streptomycetaceae; genus Streptomyces; species Streptomyces sp. NPDC057253. The sequence continues at coordinate 27,325 of NZ_JBHUXV010000071.1, forward strand.
CAACATCGTCGTCTTCAACTTCGTGGGCAAGGAGGCCGCGACCGACATCTTCGAGCTGCTGGTGGCGCGGATCCTGCGGCTCGTGGAGCGGGAGTGCGGCAGCCGGATCACGCTCGCCGCCGACGTCCGCGCCCAGCTGCTGGAACTCGCCACCGCCGACACCTCGCTCGGCGGCCGCGGCATCGGGTCCGTCCTGGAGACGGCCCTGGTCAACCCGCTGGCCCGGGCCCTGTTCGCCCAGGGAGAGGCGGCCCCGCCCCACCAGACCCTGACGGGCCTGCTCCCGGCACCGGCGGGGTGGGAGGCGGTGCTGACATGAGCGAGAACTTCGGGGGACGGCCGCCGGAGGGAGGCCGGCGGTGGCGTCAGTTCGGCGGCGGGGAGCTGTGGCCTCAGACCGAAGGCGGGGAGCGGTCGCTCCGCTACGGCGGTCAGGGGCCCGGTGAGCACGGGCCCGTGCCCGCCGGTGAGCCGCGGCCTCCGTACCCGGCACGCCCCGGCCCCGCCGTCCCGCCCACCCGCTACGACCGCCCCGACCCCCGCACCGGCTACCAGCAGCCACCGGCGACCCGTGCCGAACCCGGCCGCACCCCGCGCTCCGGCGGTCCCGCCCCGCTGCACCTGCTGCCGACCGCGCTGCGGGACCGGTACGAGGTCGTCGGGCACCGGGACGGCGGGGCCGAGGCGGACATCCTGATCGCCGCCGACCGCACGGTCCCCGGCGCCCCCGCGGTCGTCGTCAAGACCTACCGCCGGCAGCTGCCGCACGCCGAGGACGTGTGGGCCAGGCTCGCCACCGTCCAGCATCCGCACCTCGCCCGGCTGGTGGAGTCCGGCCACTCCGACGGCCGCCAGTACGAGGTCATGGAGTGGATCCCGGGCAGCCCTCTCTCCGACCTGATCCCCGGCCCGCCCTGGCCGCCCGCCGCGGTCACCGAGGCCGTACGGCAGCTCACCGACGCGCTGGCCGCACTGCACCGACTGGGCATCGTGCACCGCGACCTCAAGGCGGAGAACGTCATCCTGCGGGACGGCACCCCCGGCGGGCCCCCGCACCTGGTCCTCATCGACTTCGGGCTCAGCCGCCTCGACGAGGAGTACCGCTTCACCGACTTCGCCGCGGGCACCGACCACTATCTCGCCCCCGAACTCCTGCTGCGCGGCGGCGGTGCCAGCACCCAGGCCCGCGACTGGTGGGCGCTCGGCATGCTGCTGCGCGAACTCCTCACCGGCGCACGGAACTTCACCGGCTTCGGCTCCCACGCCCTGTACGAGGCCATCGTCCTGCGGCCCGTCCAGCTGGACGCCGTCACCGACCCGCGCGCCCGGCTGCTGTGCCGCGGACTGCTCACCGTCGACCGGGACGACCGCTGGGGCGCCGGGGAGATCGGGGAGTGGCTGCGCGGCGGCAGCCCGCCGGTCGTCTCCCCGGCCCACCGGCAGCCCGACCTGCCACCCCTGACGCTCTTCGGGCGCACCTTCCGCGACGGCGCCTCCCTCGCCCAGGCGCTGCGCGAACCCGGCTTCTGGCAGGCGCTGTCCGAGTCGCTCGCCGCGTCCACCGGCGACCGCGAGAGCCTGCCGCTGTACCCCTGGCTCCACTCCCTCGCCGTGCAACGGCAGGTGGCCGCGGCGGTGGTGGAGCGCCTCGTCGGCACCCTGGCGGATCCGGCCCTCGCCCCGGACGTGCGGGTGCTGCGGCTGCTGCACTGGCTCGACCCGGCCGGCCGGCCGATGTGGCGCGGCCTGCCGATGGACCGCGACGCGCTCGGCTCCCTCGCGCAGCGTGCGGCGGACGGCGCCGAGGAGGACGTACGCCTGGTGGACGAGGTGTGGCGGTGGCGGCTGCTGCCCGAGTTCGCGCGGTTCGCGGGCAGCGACGGGCTGCGGGGCACCGCGGAGACCTGGCAGTCGTACGTCCACGGTCATCCGGCCGCCGTGGCGCGCGTGCTGCCCTGGATCCCCCGGGTCCACCAGCAACCGCCCCGCGGCACCCCGCCGCCCCCGCCCGAGTCCCCGCAGCTGGTCCTGGCCCCGCTGCTCGCCCTGGCGCTCAACCCGGCCCTCGCGGACACCCGGAGCAGTGAGCTGCGGCGGATCTTCGCCGCCCAGGACACCGCACCCGTGCCCGTCCTGCCCGGCACCACCCCCGAGATGTGGCAGCTCACCGCCTACGCGCCCCAGTGGTACACCACCGTGCGCCGGGGCGAGGAGGACCTGCGCGGCGGCCCCGACGGCGACCCGGTCGGTCTGGAGGTGCTGCGCGACTACGCCCCGTACGCCGTCGCCGACGCCCGGGACGAGCGCGCCCGCCGGCATGCCGCGCTGGCCGCGGACCAGGGGCGGCTCGCGCTGTGGGCCGACAAGGAGCGGCAGCGGACGAACGGCAGGATATGGGCGCAGTTGCGTGCCGCCTTGCCCCTCCTCGGCTACATCCTGTTGCTCGTGGTGGTCGGCGCCGGTTGGGCCAGGGTCGCGCCGGGCCTCGCGGTGCTGACTGTGCCCGGTGTTCTGGTCGCCGTGTTCCAGTTCGCCGGGGAGGTGTCCCTGGCGGGGCGGATCGCGGGGCAGTACGGGCCCGACTACCGGCTGTTCGGGCGGCGCGGCCGGAACCTCCAGCAGGCCGGGCAGGCGAGCCGGGGGCTGTTCCGGGGCTTCATGACCCTGACGCTGATCCTTCTCGTCCTCGCCCTGCTGCCGGTGCTGTGGCCTGTCGCGGCCGTCGCCCACTTCGTGTCGCTGCGCAGACGCCGCAACCGGTGGGAGCGGATGTACGAGGTGGAGCGGGGACGGGTGCTGGGGAGGGGGCCGTCGTGAGTGCCGAGATGGTGGCCGTCGGAACGGTCGGAATGGCCATCCAGTCGTTCGGGGCCGGTACCGCCGCGACCGCGTCCGTCGGGGTGGCGGGCGCCGGAGCGGGGGCGGGTGCCGGAGCGGGTGTGGGTGCCGGGGCCGCCGGTGCGGGTGGGGCCGGAGGTGCCGGTGCCGCCGGCGGTGGGGTCGCGCTCGTGCCCGTCGCCGCCGTCGTCGTGCTCGGGGTGGCCGCCGCCGTGGCGCTGTCGCTGGCCATGAGTCCCGCGCTGCGGACCCTCGGCGACCGGATGGAGCGCGAGCGGGTGGCGTGGGAGCGGCGCAAGGAGTGCGAGGCGCACCTGGACGTCCAGGTGGTCCGGGTCCTCGGCTGCAACGCGGCCCTGCACAGCCTGCGCACCGGCCCCGACGCGGCGGGACTGCCCGAACCGCTGGTGCTGGCCGGGCAGTCCGCCGAGGAACTGCGCGTCTGGTGCGACAGCGTGGAGGGGGCGGTCGGGCGCGCCCGTGAGGTCCTGCACACCCGCACGGTGGAACGCGTCCGCGCGGCCCTGCGCACCGCGGCCCCGCCCGCGCCGAAGGTCTCCCGGGAGGCCGCCGCCGTCGGACCCGACCCGGTGGAACTGCGCGAGCGGGCGAAGCGCGAGGAACTGCTGGCCGCCACCGAACGCGCCCTGCTCCGCATGCCCGCCGACGCCCGTATCCGGGACCGGAACCGGGTGGACGAGACCGCCCGCGCGATCACCACCGCGGGCTCGGTGACGGAGGGCCGCAACCTCCTCACCGAGCTGCGGGTCCGCGTCACGGAGGCTCAGGCCGCGGCGCGGACGGGGCGGGCGGACCGGTTGGAGGCGGCGGCACTCGTACAGCCGCTGCTGGCCGCGGACCAGGGCGCGCACCCGGCGTTGCGGCGCAGCCTTGAGCAGGTCATGGCCGGTGAGCGTGGCCTCGACGCCGGGCTGCGCGCCGAGGCCCAGCAGGTCTGCGAACGGGTTCGTGCCGCCGCCGAGTCCGCCTACCTGGTCCGGCTGGAGCGGACGCTCGCCGACGTGCTCACCGAGGCGGGCTACGTCGTGGAGGACCTCGGCACCGCCCGGCCCGCGGCGGGCGCGCTCACCGTACGGCGCCGGGACTGGGACGGCGTCGCCGCACACCTGCGGGTCGGCCGACAGGGCACCGACGCGGTGATGGTCGGCCGCCTGGAGGCCGAGGGCGCCGGAGCGGCCCACTACGAGGAGGCCCGCGCGGAGTGGTGCGCCGACGTGGCCACTCTCTCCGCCGCCTTCGCAGAGCGGGGCATCCCGCTCCAGGTCAGCGCCCGCGACGGCGACCGCCCGGCGCCCGCACGTGACCGTCGTCAGGGCGAGGCGCGGGGCGAGACCCGGGGCGAGGTCCGGGGCGAGGCTCGGGGCGAGCGGAGGCACGGCGGATGAAACTCCTGCTCAACCGGGCCCACTACCCCGTCACGGTGCTCGGCCACGGCACTCGGGCGGGCCTGTGGGTGCAGGGCTGCACCCTCGCCTGCCACGGCTGCATGGCCCGCGACACCTGGGCGGTGGGCGGCCCGCAGGACGCGGTCGAACCGGACGTACCGGCTCGCTGGGTCGGCGCGCTCCCCGGTCCCGTCGACGGCGTGACCGTCTCCGGCGGCGAGCCCTTCCAGCAGCCCGAGGCCCTGGCCGAGCTGCTGGCCGCGCTGCGCACCGCACGCCCCGGCACGGATCTCGACCTCCTCGTCTACTCCGGCTACCCCTGGTCCCGCCTCGCCCGCTGGGCCGCCGCTCGACCCGCCCTCGGGCTCTGCGACGCGGTCGTCGCTGGACCGTACGTACGCCACCGGGACACCGGCTCCGCGCTGCGCGGGTCCGACAACCAGCGGGTCGTGCCGCTGACCGCGCTCGGTGAGCGGCGGTACGGAGACGGGCGGTACGGGGAGAGCGGCGGGGCCGCGGGCCGGCCCGGGCTCCAGGTCGGGGTCGAGGGCGACCGGATCTGGACGGTCGGGCTGCCCCGGCCCGGTGAGCGGGAACGCCTCAGAGCCGCGCTGACGGCGCGCGGGATGGTCGTACAGGAGGCGCCATGGCACGGCTGAAGTGCCCCGACTGCCCGGCCGAGGTCGTCGAGGGAGACCTCGTCTGCAAGGAATGCGGGACTCTGCTGGTGGGATTGAAGCAGCCGGTCCCATGGCTGGAGCCGGAGGCTGCGCCGGGGGCCGGGAGTGTGTCGGCGATCGGGGGTGGGTCGGTGACCGTGGCCGAGCCGGTCGTCGGGCCCGAGCCGGTCGTCGGGCCGGGGCCCGAGCCGAAATCCGGGGGCGAGGTCCGCCTTGAACCCGATACCGACCCCGACCCCGCCCGAGATCCCGACCCCCGTCCCGGCCCCGGACCCGTCCGTGGGACCACCCCCACCCCCCTCCCCACCACCGTCGACCGCGCCGGCGTCCTCGAACTCCGTTTCCCCGACGGGAGCGTCGTCGTCCGGCCCGGCCGGGAGGTCGTGCTCGGCCGGGACCCCCAGCTGTGCCCGGTCACGGCCGCGCGACTCGCCGCGTACGACAACGTCTCCCGGCGGCACGCCACCGTGGGCCTCGATCCGGACGGCACCTGCTGGGTCCGGGACGAGGGCTCCACCAACGGCACCTTCGTGGACGGCCGGGAACTCGAACCCGGCGAGCGCGGCGCCCTGCGCGACGGCGCGGAGCTGCGGCTCGCCTCGGACGTCGTCGCCCACGTGCGCCGGATGCCGGACAACCCCGGGGGAGGCGGCTGACATGACCGAACTGCTCCGGGTGACGGCCTACATGGAGCTCACCGACGCCCTGTCGAAGCTGCACCAGCACGCGAATGAGTACCGCACCCGGGTCGAGCACGACCCGCACACCCGGGCGGTGTTCGAGCGGGCGGTGCGCCAAGGCGACAAAACGCTGCGGCTGCTGCGGGAGTTCGAGGCGCGCGGCTGGAACGCCGAGCCCACCGCGGCCGACCGGGTCGGCTCGGACGTGGCGCAGATCCTGCTCGGCCTGTACGAGCGCGAGTCGACCAACGGGCTGACCGTCGGCTGGGGGCGTGCGGAGACCGACCGGCACTGGGCCGCAGCCGACGCGTACCTCGACCTGGCCGTGCCCGCGGAGCAGGTCCGCCACCTCTCCTTCCGCGCGAGCGTGGAACTCGACCAGGGCCGCGCCCACCGCGCCCTGCGCCTCGCGGACCGTGCGGAGGGCATCGGGCTGCCGCCGCGCACCGGCCGCGTCGAGGACTTCGCGCAGGGGGACCCGCGGGCCGTCCGCGGTTCCGCGCTGCGTCTGCTGTACGACCCGTCGAGCGCGCTCAGGGTCCTGGAACCGGTGCGGCGGGAACTGGAGGAGGCGTTCGAGGAGGCGGGAGGTGTTCCCGGGCCCGTGGAGACCTGGGAGTTGGTGGCCGAGATCCAGAAGGCGGCCGAAGTGGGCGACTTCGCGGAGGCCGTGGCGCGGGCGGGCCGGATCCACGCCCTCCAGACCGCCTCCGCCGTCCACGAACGGGTCCTGGACACCTGGGCGGCGGCGCTGCGGGACGTGGGACGTCTGGAGGAGGCCGAGGAGGCGTACCACGACCTGCTGCCGTACTACGAGGCGCAGGGACTGCCGGAGATCGGGTATCTCCAGCTGGCCGCGGTGGCGGGGGAGCGGGGTGCGGTCGGCCAGGCGGAGCGGTATCTGGATCTGGCGGCGCCGCTGTTCGCGCCAGGGGCGGGGGCGGGGGCATCGGTGGACGGTGGCGGGTCCGGCCCCGACCCCATGACTTCCCTGCGGGCCAACGTGCGGCTGACCCGCGGGGCGGTCTACTGCCGGCTGCGGGCCGAGGGCGCCCGCGCCGAGGGGCGGCTCGCCGCGGCCCTGGAGTGGTGCGACCGGGGGGACGCCTGTCTCGCCGTACGGCCGGACCACGCCGCCGCGGTGGGCCTGTACGCCGAACGGGCCCGTGCGCAGCGGGAATCGGGGCGACTCGGCGCGGCCGCGGACGCCTGCCGTGCCGCCGTCGAGGAGCTGGGGCTGCTGCTGGGCGTCCCGCTCGGCCACCGCTTCGACACCCTGCATCTGCGCTTCCGGCTGCCGATGCTCCGCGAGGCCCTGGCCGTGGCCCTCGACGCGGGCGACGCGGACCTCGCCGCACGGGTCACCGACCTGGTCAAGGCCCGCGCCTTCGCCGCCCGCCTCGCCCTGACCCGCGTCCCGGAGCACACCGGGCACGCCCCTGATACCGGCGGGGGTGCTCAGCACACCGGCCACCCTCCAGACACCGCCCCCGACCACCGCCGTCACGCCTTCGACCAGCTCACCGAACGCATCGGCCGAGCCGAGGACACCGGTGACGTCGGAGCGGCCCGCGCCCTGCGCGCCGAGCGGGCCGAACTGCTCACCCGGATGCGTGCCGTCGACGCGCGCTGGCAGCTCATCACCGAGCACCCCGGCTTCGACGCGCCCCGGCTGACCGCCTTCCTGCGCACCGCCGGCCCCCGGTGCGTGGCCCTGAGCCTGTACGAGGAGGACGGCGCCGCCGTCGCTGTGCTCGCCACACCCGACGGGCTGCGGCTGGGGTCGCGGGAACTGTCCGCGGGGACGCGCGCGGCGCTGGAACGGCACGCGGCCACCGTCGGCACCGGCGCGAGCGACTTCTGGGCCCAGAGCGGACTGACCCTGGCCGACCTGGTCCCCGACGACCTCGCGGACACCGTGGCGAACGCCGGCACCTGTCTGCTCTCGCCCCACGGCCGCCTGCACCACCTCCCCTGGACCCTGGTCCGCCACCGCGGCCGTCACCTCGTCCGCGGCACCGCGCTCGGCATCGTCCCCAACCTGGCGAGCATCCCCCTCCTCGGCGACGCTCCCCGGGGCCCGGTCCGGAACGTGGCCCTGATCGGCGTGACGGAACGGACCGCGGGAGGCCGCCGCGTTCCCCAGTTCCGTGACCTCGGCCGCGCGATCGACCTGCTCGCGCAAGGACTCGGCCCCGCACGGCTCCACGGCCCGCCCGTCGTCGGTCCGGACGCCACGGCAGAGACGCTCCGAGACCTGCTGCGGACGCCACCGGCCACGGGACCCCACCCCGGCCCCGCCCCCTCGGTGCTCTACCTCGCCGCCCACGCCGGCGCGGCCCCCGGCGCGCCTTTCGGAGGTCTGGTCCAGATGGCCGACGCGGAGGTGACCACCGGCGAAGTGCTGCTCGGGCGACTGCCGTTCACCGAGGTCGTGCTGCCCGCGTGCAGTACCGCCTACCGGCCCGCCCGGGACAGCAGCGGCGGCCACGGGGCGCTCGCCGGAGTCGAGGGGCTGCCCGCGGACGCGCTGGACCTCGCCGGCGACGAGGCGACCTCGCTGGTGCACGCTTTCCACGAGGCCGGCGCCGCGTTCGTCCTCGCGAGCCCGTTCACGGTGCACGACACCCCGGCCCTCCGGTTCTCGCTGTTCTGGTTCCAGCACCGCCTGACCGGCGCGGGCCCCTTGGAGGCGACCCGCCGGGCCGCGGTGTCGATGCTCGACCAGGGCAAGTACCGCCCGGAGCACTGGGCCGGCATCACCGCGTACGGAGCACGGTGACCGGGACGACGAGGAGAGCGAGCGAGGGAGAGGCCATGGAACCCACAGAACCCACAGAACCCACAGCACCCACAGACCCCACGGCACCGCACCCGCAGGACCACGTGGTCCCGGACTTCGGCGCGTTCGACGACGCGGTGGAGAACCCCGACGGCGAGCCCATGGGAGTCGTCCTCGTGGACGGCGACTACCGCCCCGACCTGGGCGGAACACCCCCGGCGCCCCCGGCCGACCCACAGCCCACGAGCCCGGGACCGGTGCCCGCCCCACCCCCGCCCACCGAGTGACCCCGCATGCCCTCGGACTTCACCGGACTGCTCGTCCTCCTCTTCTCCGCCGTCCCCGGCTACCTCTACCTGACCCGCTACGAGAGCCGCGCCCTGCGCGAACGCCCGGGCGCGGCACGGGAGATCGCCGAGCTGGTGGCCGTCGGGATCTGCGTCACCCTCGCCGCCGCGGCCGCCGTGTTCGCGCTCGCCGAGGTGGTCCCGGGACTCGCCACCCTGGACGGCACCGCGACCGGTGGCCCCTATCTGCGCACCCACGCCTGGCCCGCGGCCCGCTCCGGAGCCCTCACCCTGGCGCTGAGCTGCATGACCTGCGCGGCCCTGGGGGAGTACCGGGGCCGCAGACAGGGCGCCGGAGCCGCGGGCAACCTGCCCGGCACGGTGTGGTCGGTGCTGATGCGGGGCGGGTCGCCCGAGCAGGGCCCGCCCGAGGTGGAGATCCTGATGGACGACGGCACGGTCGTCACCGGCCGCTGCTACATGGTCTCGTCGGAGACCGACACGGCCTTCCGGGACGTGGCCCTGCGTGAGCCGATCACCGTCCGGGCCGCCGGGGTGACGTTCCCGCCGTCGCCGTCCGCGCACTTCGTCATCGTGCCCGGCGCCCGCATCCGCCTCATCAGACTCACCGCGAAGCTCAAGGACCGGCCGTGAGGGCCGGCCCGGGTCTCACATCGCCGACGGATCCTGCGGCCCCCGCCCCGACAGGACCTCCCCGTACGCCTGCATCAGATCCGGCAACCGCAGCGTCGACAGGTCGTCCCGGCTCAACATCCCCGGATACACCGACAACCGCAGATCCCGGTACGCGCAGCTCTTCTCGTACAGCGTCCGCAGGAACCGCCCGTTGCCCAGTTCGTCGATCCACCCCTGGTCCACCACGTGCCCGGCGATGGAGCGCAGCTCGTCCAGCGCCTCCTCGTCCCACACGTCACCGTTCTCGGCGGCCAGCACCTCGCCGATGGAGGTGAGTTCGAGGGGGCGGTACGAGGGGAAGTCGACGCGGGTGGTGAAGCGGGACGACAGTCCGGGGTTCGCGGCCAGCAGCCGGTCCATGCCCTCCGGGTAACCCGCCAGGATCACCACCAGGTGATCACGGTTGTCCTCGGCCCGCTTCAGCAGCACCTGGAGCGCCTCGTCGCCGTACGCGTCGCCCTTCCCGTAACCGGAGTTGGAGAGCGAGTAGGCCTCGTCCACGAACAGGACCCCGCCGAGCGCCGAGTCGATCAGTTCGTTCGCCTTGACCGCCGTCTGGCCGAGGTACTCCCCGACCAGGTCCGCCCGCTGCGCCTCCACGAGATGGTCGCCGCCGAGCAGGCCGAGGGCGTAGAACACGCGGCCGAGGATGCGGGCCACCGTGGTCTTGCCGGTGCCGGAGGGCCCCGAGAAGACGAAGTGACGTTTGGGCGGCTGGACCGGAAGCCCCTGCCCGGCCCGCAGCCGGGCCATGTTCAACTGGGCGGACAGCGCCTTGACCTGGCGCTTCACGGGCTCAAGACCCACCATGCGCTCGAGTTCGGCGAGCGCCTCCTCCAGCAGGACCGGGTCGGTGGGCCCGGCGGGCAGCGTCCCCGCCGGGGTGCCGGAGCGTTCCCGGCCGGCCGGGTCCGTCATCGACGGCAGCGGCCCGGTCGGCGGCTCCGGCGAGGAGAGCTTCACATCCCGCCCCTCGACGCCGAACAGCGGGTCGACCCCGTCGGGGCCCTCCAGCACGTCCTGCCCGAACCCGGTGAGCGTGATCGCCGCGAGGTCGGCGGGGTCGTCGTACCCGTCCCCCTCGGCGATCGCGGCGAGCCGGGCCGAGGTGTCCATGAAGGCGGGGTCGACGCGGTGCACCGCCCGGTAGAGCGGGAGCGCGGCGGCGGAACGGCCCGTGCCCTCGTGGGCCCGGGCCAGCCAGTACCGCAGTTCCTTGCGCTGCGGCTGCTCGCTGCGACAGCGCATCAGGGCCGCCGAGAGCAGCGGTTCGGCCTGGCCGAACATCTCCAGGCGGACCCGGGCCATGCCCCCGAACAGACCCGCCTCGATGCCGAGCATGGCGTCGTCGATCAGCGGATCGGTGTGCCGGACCAGCTGGTCCCAGTCCTTGACGAGATAGGCGCGGCAGGCGTGCAGGAAGCGGACCTGGTGGTCGGTGTCCACCGGCGGCAGGCTCGCGAGGGCCCGGTCCAGCTCGGGGACATGCCGGCCGTCCAGCCAGTGCGAGGCGTGCGCGAGCAGCAGGTCACGCGGGCTCTCCAGCACCGGCTGCACCCACCAGCCCAGCCAGTACCAGGAGTTGAGGGTACGGCGGTGGCGTGCGCGTTGCTCGCCGAAGCGCTCGCGGTGCCGGAACATCCGTAGCAGCGCGGTCGTCGTGTCGACGCGCAGCGCGTGCAGTCCGAGCCAGCCGTCGGCCATCCCGGGATCGATCCGCACCGCGGCCCGGAACTCCTCCTCCGCCTGTGGGTAGGCGCCCATCGTGTAGGCGTCCACACCTCGCAGCCAGGCGAGGTCGGCCGGGGCCTCGGGGCCCTGCGTGCCGAAATCCATCACGTCCCCCACAAACCGTGCCCCCGTGGTGTCACCACCGGGCCGACGCCCGGTGGCCGCCTTCGTCCAACCGCTGTGCCGCGGACCGGAGTTGCAACGGTGCGCAGAGCAGCTGTCCGTAGGTCGCACCGAGGGCATCGTACCTGCGGTGGTGTCGCCCGCCGTAGGGTGCCGCACAGGCCGTTTAGCGAGGTGGGAGCACAGGGGGCGCACCGCGGACGGTGACCGAGGGTGAGCGAATCGCGCCTCACAGCGTGCATATTTCTGTGTGAGGGCAGAACGAAGCCCCCGATCACGGGGGAACAACCGGGGGCTTCGCGACTTGGAGCGACCTCGAACGGTCGCACATTGAGAACGTAAGACCTGTACGGCCCCCCGGTCAAGCGGAGTTGGGCGACTCAGGCAAGTTCTTACCGGGGGGTCTTCACAGGTTCAACACATCGACGTCGACCCGTCACCGTGTGTCACGTCCTGATTCGATCCGGGAGTCACCGCAGGCCCTTCGAGGGTCTCGTATCCCTTGCGACACTGCCGTACCAGCAGATCGGCGAAGGGCCGGGAGGGGTCTTCGGCGAAATGCCGTTGTTCCGCCGCGACCCATGCCTCCCAGAACTCCCGCTGCTCCGCCCCGTCCCGGGACCGTCCGCGCGCCCAGGACTCCTCGCGGGGCAGGTCCATCCACAGCAGGCGCGCGAGGTGCGGCCGCAGCGCGCGCCGGCCCGCGCCGACCCCCTCCAGCAGGATCACGGGCGCAGGCGGCAGGGCGCGGGTCGCTCCGAAGCGCCGGGCGTGCCAGTCGTAGGGGGCGTAGTGGGCGGTCTCGCCGCGGCCCAGCGGATCGATCACCTCGCGCAGCAGCCGTCCGGTCCACTCGAACAGTTCGTCGTGGCTCGCGATGTCGTCGAGGTGCAGCACCGGGGCGCCCCCGAGCGCGTCCGCCAACTGCCCGGCGAACGTGGACTTTCCGGAGCCGGCGTGGCCGTCGACACCGATCAGTCGGACCGGGCCGCAGGACGGGGGGAGCCGGCGGAGCCGGGAGGCGAGGACGTGGATGACGGTTCCTGGAGGCGCTCATACGGAGTGGCGGTCGGGTCCGTCCAGTCTAGTGAGGGGCCCGCGATCGCCGTCGGAGCCGCGGCTTCCCAGGTCATGCCAGTGGACAAGACCAATATTGGTGGGCGTGGCATGGCCGGAAGTGCTGGCAGGAGCATGGCGCCTCATCCATAGTTGGCGCACAACCGTGCACCGGACCCGCCCCGACTCGGACCCCTGGGGGTTTTCCCACCCATGAGCAGAGCCGAACAGCCGTCCCGCAGAACCGTTCTCGCCGTCGCGGTCGCCGCCGCGGTGGCCGGGGGCGCGGGCCCCGCGGCCGCCGTCGGCACCACGGCCGACGCGGATCCCGACGAGGCTGCCCGCCTGATCGACAACCATGCCTGGACCACGTACGGCGACTGGCGCGCCGGCACCGCGAAGGGCACCCGCGCCGTCGCCGGCAGCCGCCCCGGCCTCGTGATCGGCGCCGCCGTCGGCACCACCGACTACACCGACCCGCACACCGGGACCACTGCCACCTGGGAGTACGCGACCTGGACCGCCCCGGTCCACCGGCTCGCCGTGCCCTCGACCGAGGTGATCGCGTCCTGGAACGCCCACACCCCGGCCGGCACCTGGATCCAGGTCGAGCTCCAGGGGGCGTACTCCGACGGCACGGCCACCCCCTGGTACGTGATGGGCCGCTGGGCCGCCGGGGACAGGGACATCAGGCGGACCTCGGTCGACGACCAGACCGACGGCAAGAGCACCATCTGGACGGACACCTTCGCCATCGACGACCCGGCGACCGGGCTGCGCCTGGCGTCGTACCAGCTGCGGCTGACCCTGTACCGCAGGCCGGGCGCGAAGAACACGCCGACCGTGTGGCGCCTGGGCGCCATGGGCTCGGACGTACCCGACCGCTTCACCGTCCCGGCCTCCACGCCCGGTCTCGCCCGTGAGCTGATCGTCCCGCGTTACTCGCAGGAGATCCACGTGGGCCAGTACCCGGAGTACGACAACGGCGGCGAGGCCTGGTGCAGCCCCACCAGCTCGCAGATGATCATCGAGTACTGGGGCGGCCGGCTCACCGCCGAGCAGCTGTCCTGGGTCGACCCCTCTTACGCCGACCCGCAGGTCTGCCATGCGGCCCGGTACACCTACGACTACCAGTACGCGGGCTGCGGCAACTGGCCGTTCAACGCGGCCTACGCGGCGACCTTCAAGGGCCTCCAAGGCGTGGTCACCCGGCTCGGCTCGCTCACCGACCTGGAGACCCTGATCGCGGCCGGCATCCCGGCCATAACGTCCCAGTCGTTCCGCAAGGAGGAGCTCACGGGAGCCGGTTACGGCACCTCCGGGCACCTGATGACGGTGATCGGCTTCACCGCCGAGGGCGATGTGATCGCCAACGACCCGGCCTCGCCCGGCAATGAGGCGGTGCGGCGCGTCTACCAGCGGCGCGAATGGGAGAACATCTGGCTGCGCACCAAGCGGTACAACGCCAGCGGCAAGGTCGTCTCCGGTACCGGAGGCGTCTGCTATCTCTACTTCCCCGCCCGCCCGACCGCGCGCCAGCGCAAGGCGCTCGCAGCGGTGGGCGTGCGCTGAGGTCTCCGGGGCCCCGGGCGACCGGGGCCCCGTGGCCGGCCCTGTGACCAAGGTCTCTGCCGGAAAAGCCGCTTTAGGTGGCAAGGTGGACGGATCGGTGGGGGGAGTCCACCAGTCGTCCCAGAGCAGCGAGAGATCATGACCGCACAGTCAGCCACCGCCGCCCGCACCCGCACCGGCGGCCCCCAGGACGACGGCCCGAGCGTCGTCGAACACATCGCGGGCTGGGCCCTCGTCGCGGTGCTCGCCATGCTCGTCACGCAGCTCGGTCTGCTGTGACCTGATCCATAGGTGACCTGACATACTGCGCTTGTCCCGCCGCCAGCCCGAGATCAGGGTCGAAATTTGAATATCAGTGATCAGCGTGAAGCCGCCCGGCCGCGGGCCCGCGGCACCGAGCGCTCGGTTGCGCGCCGCGCCGAACTCATCGCCATCGGGCGGAAGTTGTTCGCGGACACCTCCTACGACGCGCTCTCCATGGACGACATCGCCAAGCAGGCGCATGTCGCCAAGGGGCTGATCTACTACTACTTCCAGTCCAAGCGGGGCTACTACCTGGCGATCATCCAGGACTCCGTCGCCGACCTGGTCACCTACGCGGCGAGCGGTCTGGAGATGGAGCAGGTGGACCGCGTCCACCGCACTCTGGACAGCTATCTGCGCTACGCCGAACACAACCAGGCCGCCTACCGTACGGTCGTCAGCGGCGGCGTCGGTTTCGACGCCGAGGTGCACGCCATCCGGGACGGGGTGCGCGAGGCGATCGTGGCGACCATCGCCGAAGGGGCGTACGGCCGTACCGACATCGCCCCGCTGGCCCGCATGGGACTGCTCGCCTGGGTGTGCAGCGTCGAGGGCGCCACCCTCGACTGGATCGACGGCCCGCCCCAGCTCTCCCGCGACACCATGCGCGAGCTGCTGGTGAAGGCGCTCGGCGGCTCGATGCGCGCCATCGAGGAGATGGACCCGAACTACCCCGCGCCCAGGCCCGCCCGCCGGGACGGCTGACGGCAAGGGGCGGAGGCTCGTGGTCCCCCGCCCCAAGTCCTGTGCCGGGCCCGCTAGTTGATCGCCCTGATCAGCTCACCGCCCGAGGTGTCCCCGCTCAGCTCCCAGAAGAAGGTGCCGCCGAGGCCCTGCTGGTTCTTGTACGTCATCTTCGTCGCGATGGTCGCGGGAGTGTCGTAACTCCACCAGTTGTTGCCGCACTTGGCGTACGCCGTGCCGCCGACCGTCCCCGTCGCCGGGCACTTGGTCTTGAGCACCTTGTAGTCGTCGATGCCCTGCTCGTAGGTGCCCGCCGCCGGGCCCGTCGCGGTGCCGCCCGGCGCCGACTGGGTGACGCCGGTCCAGCCGCGGCCGTAGAAGCCGATGCCGAGCAGCAGTTTCGAGGCCGGGATGCCGAGGCCCTTGAGCTTGGCGATCGTCGCCGAGGTGTAGAAGTCGGCCTTCGGGATGCCCGAATAGCTGTTCAGCGCCGAGTGCGGGGCCGTCGGTCCCGCCGCGTCCCAGGCGCCGAAGTAGTCGTACGTCATGGGGTTGTACCAGTCGACGTACTGGGCCGCGCCCGCGTAGTTCGCCGCGTCGATCTTGCCGCCGGCCGTGGCGTCCGCGGTGATCGCGGCGGTGACCAGGGAGCCGCTGCCGAACTTCGCGCGCAGCGCCGCCATCAGGTTCTTGAAGGCCTCCCGGCCGCTGGTGTCACAGGTGTTGCCGCACGCGTTCGGGTACTCCCAGTCGATGTCGATGCCGTCGAAGACACCGGCCCACTTGGAGTTCTTCACCAGGTCGTAGCAGGACTGGGCGAAGGCGGCCGGGTTCCTCGACGCCTCGCCGAACCCGCTCGACCAGGTCCAGCCGCCGAAGGACCACAGGACCTTGAGGCCGGGGTGCTTCTTCTTCAGCTTCAGCAGCTGGTTGAAGTTGCCCCGCAGCGGCTGGTCCCAGGTGTCGGCGACACCGTCCACCGACTCGGCCGCCGTGTAGGCCTTGTCGGTCGCCGCGTAGGCGTCGCCCATCGCGCACTTGCCGCCGGTGACGTTGCCGAAGGCGTAGTTGATGTGGGTCAGCTTCGCCGCCGAGCCGGAGGTCTCGATGTTCTTGACGAAGTACTTGCGGTCGTAGGTGCCCCATTCGGTGAAGTAGCCGACGACCTTGGAGCCGGCCGCCTTCGCGACGGGAGCCTCGGAGGGGGTCGCGGTCGCGCTGGTCGCGCCGGCCAGCAGGCCCGCGCCGAGGACCGCACAACACGCGGCGGAGATCAGCGCCCGGAAACGGGCGCGCTGGGGAAAGTGCATCGGTGTCTCCTCGTGGGGGAGAGGGGAACGCCAGCTGATTGGCATGAACGCGGTAAGGCGTTGCCGGAACAGTAGGAGGACTAGACCACCACGTCAATGGTTCGGACCAATTCCGGTCCGTCCTTCGGGCCGGTTGTCGGAGCTCTGGGCTATCGTGAAGTAAGCGGTCGTTAACCAGTGACCAGGGGTCCCCGATCGGGCATACTCACAGGGCGCAGCCGCTGGTCAGCAGCTTCCGTGACCCGGGAGACGTGAGCAGCGACAGGCGCCCAGTGAGACCCGCGGAGCCGCCCCACCCCACGGCGTGCGCCCGCCAGCGCCCTACAGGGAGGAGAGCGTCGCCATGCCCGACCGCGCCCCGCAGCCGGTGGACCGGCAACTGCCCACGGACGAGGCCCGGGACCTGATCTCGCTCGTCCGCGACATCGCGCAGCACGAGATCGTCCCGCGGGCGGCCGAGGAGGAGGACGCCGGGCACTTCCCGCGCGAGGTCTTCACCCTGCTCTCCCGCACCGGCCTGCTCGGCCTGCCCTACGACTCCGAGCACGGCGGCGCCGACCAGCCCTACGAGGTCTACCTCCAGGTCCTCGAAGAGCTCGCCGCGGCCCGCCTCACCGTCGGCCTCGGCGTCAGCGTGCACACCCTCGCCTCCTACGCGGTCGCCGCCTACGGCACCAAGGAACAGCAGGTCGAGCACCTGCCCGCGATGCTCGGCGGCGGGCTCCTCGGCGCCTACTGCCTCTCGGAGCCCTCCTCCGGCTCCGACGCGGCCTCGCTGCGCACCCGGGCCGTCCGGGACGGCGAGGACTGGGTGATCACCGGCACCAAGGCCTGGATCACCCACGGCGGGGTCGCCGACTTCTACACCGTCATGGCCCGCACCGGCGACGAGGGCCCGCGCGGGATCACCGCGTTCCTGGTCCCCGCCGACGCCCCCGGCGTGAGCGCCGCGGCCCCGGAGAAGAAGATGGGCATGAAGGGCTCACCCACCGCCCAGGTGCACTTCGACGGCGTACGGGTCCCGGACGCGCGGCGCATCGGCGACGAGGGCCAGGGCTTCGCGATCGCCCTGTCCGCGCTGGACTCGGGGCGGCTCGGCATCGCGGCCTGCGCGATCGGACTGGCCCAGGCGGCCCTCGACGAGGCGATCGGCTACGCGACCGGGCGACAGCAGTTCGGCCGGCCGATCGCCGACTTCCAGGGCCTGCGCTTCATGCTCGCCGACATGGCGACCCAGATCGAGGCGGGCCGGGCGCTGTACCTCGCGGCGGCGCGGCTGCGGGACGCCGGGCGGCCCTTCGCCAAGCAGGCGGCCATGGCGAAACTGCACTGCACCGACACCGCGATGAAGGTCACCACCGACGCCGTCCAGGTCCTCGGCGGCTACGGCTACACCGCCGACTTCCCGGCCGAGCGGTACATGCGCGAGGCCAAGGTCCTTCAGATCGTCGAGGGCACCAACCAGATCCAGCGGATGGTCATCGCCCGTCACCTAGCGGGTCCTGAGACCCGCTGAACTGCCCGGGCCTGACCTGCGGCGCCGCGAGCCGGACCCACTCCGGGTCGTGGCGCCCCGGCAGGGTGCGCCCGCCGCTGGCCCAGGTGCGCATCAGATCGCGGTAGATGGGCGGGTCCTGGGGCGGCGGCGGAGCGGGACGGTAGGAAGGCGGAACCGATTCTGCGACCGGCGCGTAGGCAAGGGTCATACCGGGGCAACGCGGAAGCCGACGAGGGGGTCACCGGTCCCGGCAATCGAGCGTGAGTTCACCGGCGTCCGGCCGAACATCTGGCCACTGACGGCGCTCTGACGTACCGTCAGCCCCCACCCCACGGCCAGGCCGGCAGGGAGGTTGACCGTGCCCGACGACCGCCCGGTACCGCTCGACGAGTACCCCGTGCACCAGGTGCCCCTGTCCATGAAGTACGTGGCGACGGGCGACCGCAACGCCTACGACCGCTGCATCTTCCACGTCCTCGACCACGAGGGACGCGCCCTGCTGATCCTCGGGCTCGGGGTGTACCCCAACCTCGGCGTCATCGACGCCTACGCCACCCTGCGCCTCGGCGACACCCTGCACGCGGTGCGCGCCTCGGACGCCCTGCGGGACGACGCCCGGACCGACCTGAGCGTCGGCCCGCTGCGCATCCTCGTCGAACGCCCCCTGCGGGACTTCGTCCTGAGCTGCGAGGCCGCCCCGGACGACCCGGAGGGACTGTCGTACGAGATCAACTGGACCGCCGACTTCCCGGCCCTGTGGGAGCCGCACCACCTCCAGCGACGGGGCGGCCGGCTCACCCTGGAGGGCCGGCGGTTCGTGCAGGCCGGGCACTGCGAGGGCTGGATCCGGGTGGGCGGGCGCGAGATCCGGGTCCAGGGCTGGACCGGGACCCGGGACCGCAGCTGGGGGGTGCGGCCGGTGCCGGGGGAGGAGGGCGGCCGGTTCGCCGAGGAGCACCCGACGGAGGGCTTCCACTGGATCTGGTGCCCGGTCCGCTTCGAGGACCGCTTCCTCATGGTGATCGTCCAGGAGGACGCCGACGGCCACCGCTCGCTGAACGACGCGACCCTGGTCCGCCCCGGCCGGCGCGACCGCCAACTCGGCTGGCCCCAGGCCGAGATCAGCTACCGCAGCGGCACCCGTCACCCGGAGCGCGCCCTCGTCCACCTCGGTGACGTCCGCAAGCCCATGGAACTGGAGGTGGAGGTCCTCACCTCCTCCCCGCTCGCCCTCGGCGCCGGCTATCCACCCGCCGACGACTGGCAGCACGGCACCTGGCAGGGCCGCGACTGGACCGACCGCCGCAGCTACGACCTCTCGCGGGAGCACCCCCTGACCGCGTTCGGCGTCACCGACCACGCCGCCCGCTTCCGGCTGGACGGCCGGACCGGTCACGGCATCTTCGAGCACGGCTCGATCGGCCGGCACGACCCGAGTGGCTTCACGGGGTTCGACTCGGTGGCGCCGTAAGCAAGTTCAGGCAGCGCGAGCGGGATTCCGGTTGCGCGAGACGTGAGTCGCCAGAAGGGAGTCGACCCCATGGCCACAGCACCCCGCCCCCGCACCACCACCCGCGACCCGGAGGAACTCGCCCACCGGCTCACGGCCTGGCTCGGCGCCCGCCTGCCCGGCGCCAAGGCGGTCGGCGTCACCGTCCCCGCCTCCAACGGCCTGTCCAGCGAGACCCTGCTCTTCGACATCGAGCACCCCGAACCACCCCTGCGCTCCTGCGCGTTGCGGCTCGCCGCGGACCCGTCGGCGTACACCGTCTTCCCGGTCTACGACATGGTCCGCCAGTACCGCACGATGAACACCGTCGCCCGCCGAACGGACCTTCCCATCCCCAAGGTCCAGTGGCTGGAGGAGGACCCGGGCCCGCTCGGGGCCCCCTTCTTCGTGATGGAGCGGGTCGAGGGGCGCGTACCGCCGGACGTCATGCCGTACACCTACGAGGGCAACTGGCTGCACGCCGCGAGCGATACCGAACGTGAGCACCTGGAGGCGGCCACGGTAGGACTGCTGGCCCGCCTGCACGACCAAGTCCCTTTGGAGGAAGCCGAGTTCCTGGCCCTGCCCGGCGGGGGAGACGCACTGCGCCGCCATGTCACCGCCCAAAGCGCCTACTACGACTGGGTGGTGGCCGGACTGCCCCGCTCACCCCTCATCGAGCAGGCCTTCGACCGGCTGGAGGAGCTCTGGCCGCGCGAGTCGTGCCCGCCCGTCCTGAACTGGGGCGACGCCCGCATCGGGAACGTCGTCTACGACGGCTTCGACCCCGTCGCCGTACTGGACTGGGAGATGGCGGCCCTGGCCCCGCGTGAGGTGGACCTCGGCTGGACGGTCTACCTGCACCGCTTCTTCCAGGACCTCACGGTCGCCTTCGGGCAGCGCGGACTGCCCGACTTCCTGCGCCGCGACCGCATCGAGGCCCGCTACGCCGAACTCACCGGCCACCCACCGCACGACATGGACTTCTTCACGCTGTACGCCGCGCTGCGGCACGCGATCGTCATGCTGCGCATCGCCTACCGGCAGGTGCACTTCGGTGAAGTGGCACTACCGGCGGACCCGGACACACTGATCCTGCACCACGGCAGCCTGCGGGCCATGGTGCAGGGCAGTTACTGGGACTGAGACCGGGTGAGAGAGCTCAGGCGGCCTGGCGGCGCATCACCGGCACGCGCATGGGGCGCGAACCCGGGCCACCGACGTGCGAGAAGGGCTGGGTCCGCCAGTCGAGCCCCTGGGGGAGCGTCAGCAGCAGGGCGGTGTCCTGCTCCTGAGGCTGCGCCGACTCGTCGGCCGAGCGGGCCTCGGCGGCCCTGCGACCCGTACCGGCGCAGACGGTCAGGCCGAACGGGTTCCACGGCGAGGCGCACAGCGCGTGCTCCGGCAGCACCTCCTCGTCCGCCAGCAGGGCGATGGGCTGCGCGCAGTCCGGGCAGATCACCCGGTACATCTCGAAGGTGTCGTACGCGTCGAACTCGTCGTCGAGAGCGTCGGGTTCGACGCCCTCCGGCTCGGGCTCGACGACTGCCAGGCGCTTGGGCACGGTACGACCAGGGCGCTTAAGACTCTGCATTGGGTTCTCCCCCTCGGGCTGGGCCGTGACGGCACTGCGGCCTCGACCACAGCAAGCACTTCCCGCCCGGTCGTGGAGGTAATCACGAGAACATCACGGAGGCTCCCGCAGGGGTGTGGCCTTCGTCACATGCCTCTCGCAGATGCCCGTGGCGGTCGCTTTGTCCCTCAGGCGGCGCACAGACAACCCCCGGGTCACATCACGAACCGGGCATGACCTGGGCCGCTGAGGTATCCGAGGAGATCAGGCGCACTGTAGGTTCTTGCGCCATGGAGGAGCTGGACCGACAAATCGTGCAGCTGCTCGTCAAGGACGGGCGGATGAGTTACACAGACCTGGGCAAGGCCACGGGCCTGTCCACGTCGGCCGTGCACCAGCGGGTGCGACGGCTGGAGCAGCGCGGTGTCATCCGCGGATACGCCGCGGTGGTCGACCCCGAGGCGGTGGGCCTGCCCATGACGGCCTTCATCTCGGTGAAACCCTTCGATCCCAGCGCCCCCGACGACATCGCGGACCGCCTGAAGGGCGTCCCCGAGATCGAGGCGTGCCACAGCGTGGCGGGCGACGAGAACTACATCCTCAAGGTGCGCGTGGCGACCCCGCACGAACTGGAGGAGCTGCTGGCGAGGCTGAGGAGCCTGGCGGGCGTCTCGACGCGTACGACGGTGGTCCTGTCGACCCCGTACGAGGCCCGCCCACCGCGCATCTGATCAGGCGGGGCCCGCAGCCGTACGGCGGGCGGCCCCTGAAACACTGTCCCCCATGAGTGAACAGCAGACGGTGCTCCTGCGCCGCGGCGAGGTCCACAGCCCCGCCGACCCCTTCGCCACCGCGATGGTCGTCGAGCGCGGACAGGTGGCGTGGGTCGGATCGGAGGGCGCCGCCGACGCCTTCGCGGACGGTGTCGACGAGATCGTGGACCTGGACGGCGCCCTGGTCACCCCCGCGTTCACCGACGCACATGTGCACACCACCGCGACCGGCCTCGCCCGCACCGGCCTCGATCTCTCCGACGCGCCCTCCCTGGCCGCGGCGCTGGATCTCGTACGGGACTTCGCGACCGCCCGCCCTCACGACCGCGTCCTGCTCGGGCACGGCTGGGACGCGGCCCGCTGGCCGGGTGGCCGACCGCCCACGCGCACGGAACTCGACGAAGCGACCGGCGGCCGCCCCCTGTACCTGAGCCGTATCGACGTCCACTCGGCGGTCGTGACGACGGCACTCCTCGACATGACGGCCGTGGGCCCCGTAGACGGACCTCTCACCGCCGACGCCCATCACGCCGTACGCGCTACGGCGCTCGCCTCCGTCTCCCCGGCCCAGCGCACGGAAGCGCAGCGCGCCGCCCTCGCGCACGCGACCTCCCTCGGCATCGGGACCGTTCACGAATGCGCAGGCCCCGAGATCTCCTCGGAGGACGACTTCACCGGCCTGCTGCGCCTCGCGGAGGCGGAGCCCGGTCCACGGGTCGTCGGCTACTGGGCGGAACAGGACGTCGACAAGGCGCGCGAGCTCGGCGCGGTCGGCGCCGCCGGGGACCTCTTCGTGGACGGCGCCCTCGGCTCCCACACCGCCTGCCTGCACGAGCCCTACACCGACGCCGACCACACCGGCACCGCCTACCTGGACACAGCCGCCGTGGCCGCCCATGTCATCGCCTGCACCGAGGCGGGCCTCCAGGCCGGCTTCCACGCCATCGGCGACGCGGCCGTGACCGCCGTGGTCGAGGGTGTCCGCGCCGCCGCGGAGAAGCTCGGCCTCGCCCGGGTCCGCGCCGCCCGGCACCGCGTCGAGCACGCCGAACTGCTCACCCCGGAGGCCATCGCCGCCTTCGCCGAACTCGGTCTGACCGCCTCCGTCCAGCCCGCCTTCGACGCCCTGTGGGGCGGCGAGGACGGCATGTACGCCCGGCGTCTGGGCCAGGAGCGGGCGAGGCGTCTGAACCCCTTCGCGGCCCTCCTGCGGGCCGGTGTGCCGCTCGCCTTCGGCTCCGACAGCCCGGTGACCCCCCTCGACCCGTGGGGCACGGTCCGCGCGGCCGCCTTCCACCGGACCCCCGAGCACCGGGTCTCCGTGCGCGCCGCCTTCACCGCGCACACCCGGGGCGGCTGGCGGGCGATCGGCCGGGACGACGCGGGCGTCCTGGTGCCGGGCGCCCCGGCGGACTACGCGGTGTGGCGTACCGACGAACTGGTCGTGCAGGCCCCCGACGACCGGGTGGCCCGCTGGTCCACCGACCCGCGCTCCGGCACCCCCGGCCTGCCCGACCTGACGCCGGGCCGTGACCTGCCGGTCTGTCTGCGCACGGTGGTCGGCGGACGGACGGTCTTCGTACGGCCGGGCGAGTGATCTCGCGGGGCGGCGCGGCACCCCTCGCCCGCCGCCACCCTGTCGCGCGACCTGCGCATCCTCCCCGCTGACCAGGGCGTTGACGGCGGAGCCGCAGGTCAAACGACTGTTGACAGCCGACGGCAGGGGGCCGGTAGGTTCGGCCGGGTCCACCACCGGACGCCCGACCGCGGAACCTCCGCCCAGTCGTCGCAGCGCCGCTGGGTCAGGGACGGTGTGCCGCACCGGGGCACCGCCACTGGGAGCCAGGCTCAGCGCTCGCGCCACGTCGAGGGAACGTTCCGTCCGGCCGGGGAGGTGTGACCCGGGTGGGGCCCGGGCGCTCAGTAGACAACGGCTTTCGGTCGACCCGCAGCCAGCGGGCCCCAGGTCGGCCCGAAGGGTGCCGGGCCCCCATCCGCAGCAACCGCAGTGGGAGAGTTGCCGTCGGCCGGGGCTGCAATTTCGCCACAGCGGCCGAAAATCGTACTCTTACCCCGCTCTTGTGGAAACGACACCAGCATACGAACGCCTTGTCACGTCATCGCAGGCCGTGCGCACTATGGTGGACGCCTGCGCATTGACTCGAAGGGGCAGCAGTGAACGACGGCGACGGGACCCCCACGGCCCAGGAGAGGCGGTTCGGCCCGCTCGGCACGGCCTTGGTGATCATTCCGACCTACAACGAGGCGGAGAACATCAAGGCGATCGTCGGCCGGGTGCGGGCAGCCGTCCCGGAGGCGCACGTCCTCGTGGCCGACGACAACAGCCCCGACGGCACCGGCAAGCTCGCCGACGAACTGGCCGTCGAGGACGACCAGGTCCACGTCCTGCACCGCAAGGGCAAGGAAGGCCTCGGCGCCGCCTACCTCGCGGGGTTCCGCTGGGGCCTGGAGCAGGGCTACGGCGTCCTGGTCGAGATGGACGCCGACGGCTCCCACCAGCCCGAGGAGCTGCCCCGGCTGCTGACCGCGCTCAAGAGCGCCGACCTGGTGCTCGGCTCGCGCTGGGTGCCCGGTGGCCGGGTCGTGAACTGGCCCAAGTCCCGCGAGTTCATCTCCCGGGGCGGCAGCCTCTACTCCCGGGTCGCGCTCGACCTGCCGCTGCGGGACATCACCGGCGGCTACCGGGCCTTCCGCCGCGAGACCCTCGAAGGCCTCGGCCTGGAGGACGTGGCGTCCCAGGGCTACTGCTTCCAGGTCGACCTGGCCCGCCGTGCGGTCAAGGCCGGCTTCCATGTCGTGGAGGTGCCCATCACCTTCGTCGAGCGTGAACTCGGCGACTCCAAGATGAGCCGCGACATCCTGGTGGAGGCCCTGTGGCGGGTCACCACGTGGGGCGTGGGGGAGCGCGTGGGCAGGATCACCGCACGCGGAAAGCGCGGGGCGAGCCCGCAGCCGTAGTCCTGCGGTCGTTCGGCGGCCCGACGACGGGGGCGGCTCCTCCCCTTATGCCCTTATGCCGTGCTGAGCCGCGCCCAGGCACACTGGAGACATGACGACAGGCGCTTCGACCCCCACCTACCCCGCCCGGCCCCGCCGCTCCCGTGTCCGCACCTTCCTGCCGCTGGGCGTCGCCGCCTGGCTGGTGCTGGAGATCTGGCTGCTGACCCTGGTCGCGGGCGCGGCGAGCGGGTTCGCGGTGTTCCTGCTGCTGGTCGCCGGCTTCGTGCTCGGCTCGGTGGTGATCAAGCGCGCCGGCCGCCGCGCCTTCCGGAACCTGAACGAGGCGCTCCAGCGGGGCGGCGCCCCGTCGAGCTCGGGCAGCAGCGGCAACGGCCTGATGATGCTGGGCGGCCTGCTGCTGATGATCCCCGGCCTGATCTCCGACGCGGTCGGCCTGCTCCTGCTGATCCCGCCGGTCCAGAAGGCCGTCGGCCGCTATGCCGAGCGCACCTTCGACCGCAGGCTCCGCGCAGCGGGCCCGGGCACCCTCGGGGACGCCTTCCAGCAGGCCCGGATGCACCGCCCCGACGGCAAGGTGGTCCAGGGCGAGGTCATCCGCGACACGCAGGACGGGCCGCAGGACACCCCGCGGGACCCGAGGCCGCCCCTGACCCGCTGACCGCCGGGCTGACCGGCGGCGCAAAACCGCGGGCGCCGTACGTGGAG
>NZ_JBHUXV010000072.1:0-51988 GCF_042669125.1 Streptomyces sp. NPDC057253
GTCGTGACGACCGGGCCCCTTCAGGGTTCCCGTGACCTGCGATGGTGCACCGATCGCGGGTCGGCGGAGGCTGACGCGAGGTCAGGCCTTCTTGGTCTCCCAGAAGATCTTGTCGATCTGGGCGATGTAGTCCAGAGCCTTCTGGCCGGTCGCCGGGTCGGTCGACGCCTTGGCGGCCGAGAGGGCCTTGAGGGCGTCGTTGACCAGCTGGTGCAGCTCCGGGTACTTCTCGAAGTGCGGGGGCTTGAAGTAGTCGCTCCAGAGCACGGAAACGTGGTGCTTCGCGAGCTCGGCGCGCTGCTCCTTGATGACCGTGGCACGAGCCTGGAAGTGCGGATCGTCGTTGGCGGCCATCTTCTCCTGCACGGCCTTCACCGACTCCGCCTCGATGCGGGCCTGGGCCGGGTCGTACACACCGCAGGGCAGGTCGCAGTGTGCGCTGACCTTGACCTTGGGGGCAAACAGGCGGGAAAGCATGGAGCATTCCTTCCTCGTGATCGTCTTCTCAGGTGCGACATTACTCCCTGGGAGAGGCGAATTCGCGAGTGCCCCCATGGGCTTAGGACAAAAGTCCGGGGTCAGACTGAGACTGGTGGACGAACGTACCGGGGAGGTGCCGGGGATGCCGGAGCTGTCGCAGGAGACCGAGCGGGGGAGGTCGTTGCTGCCCTTTCTCGGGGTGGCCGAGGTGACCGGGCCGTCGATGGTGCCCACGCTCCAGCACGGGGACCAACTCGTCGTGCACTGGGGGGCCAGGGTCGGGATCGGCGACATCGTGGTCCTCAGGCATCCGTTCCAGCAGGACCTGCTCGTGGTCAAGCGGGCCGTGGAACGCCGCGAGGGCGGCTGGTGGGTGCTCGGCGACAACGCCTTCGCGGGCGGCGACAGCACGGACTACGGCGTCGTACCGGAGGACCTCGTCCTGGGGAAGGCCAGGCTCCGGTACCGGCCGCCGGGGCCCGGTCAGCGCTCGCCGCTGGCCGCCGTGCGCTGGGCGGTGTCCGCGCTGCGCCCGGTCTTCGCCGACCGGTCGGCCTCCAGGCGTTTGCGGGCCCGGTAGGCGGCCACGTTGGCGCGGGTGGCGCAGCGGTCGGAGCAGTAGCGCCGGGAGCGGTTGGTGGAGGTGTCGAGGTAGGCGTTGCGGCAGGGGGCCGCCTCGCACAGGCCGAGCCGGTCCACGCCGTACTCGGTGAGATGGAAGGCGAGACCCATCGCGGCGATGGCCGCGTAGCCCGCCGTCACGTTGGAGGGGTGGTCCGCCAGGTGCATGTGCCACAGCGGGCGGCCGTCGTCGTCCCGGAAGTCGTGCCCGGAGATCTGCGGGCTCACCGGGAACTCCAGGAGCAGTGAGTTCAGCAGGTTCACCGCCAGGGTCTCGTCGCCCTGGTCCGCCGCCTCGAAGACCGCCCGCAGCCGCGCCCGGACCGAGCGGAAGCGGGTCACGTCGGCGTCCGTGGCCCGCCGGCCCGCCTCCTGGCCGGCACCGAACAGATCGCGGACCGCCTCGACGGAGGTCAGGGAGTCCTTGCCGCGGGCCGGGTCCTCGCTGTTGACCAGACGTACGGCGTAGTCCGAGTAATAGGCCAGTTCCACTTGTAGTCCTTACGGAGGCGTTCTATCGTCGCGGTGCGGTCGGGTAACAGCTGATCGTGCTTCCAGGGTATTACGGCAGTGACGGGACAGGGGGCTTTGATGGCGACCGGTGTCGGAACCGACTGGCAGGCCTGGCAGGAGAGCTGGGACCGGCAGCAGGAGTGGTACATGCCGGACCGCGAGGAGCGGTTCCGGGTCATGCTCGACATGGTCGAGGCCCTGGTCGGGCCCGAGCCCCGCGTCCTCGACCTCGCGTGCGGCACCGGCAGCATCACCGCCCGGCTGCTCGCCCGCTTCCCCGACGCGACCAGCACCGGCGTCGACCTCGACCCCGCCCTGCTCGCCATCGCGCGCGGCACCTTCGAGGGCGACGGCCGGGTCACCCTCGTCGAGGCCGACCTGACGGACCAGCACTGGCCCGCGCGGCTGCCGCACCAGTCGTACGACGCGGTCCTCACCGCCACCGCCCTCCACTGGCTGCGCCGCGACCCACTCGCCGCACTCTACGGGCGGATCGCCCAACTCGTCCGCCCGGGAGGCGTGTTCATGAACGCCGACCACATGAGCGACGACAGCACCCCCCGGATCAACGCGGCGGAGCGGGCCCACCGGCACGCGCTCATGGAACGGGCCCGGCGCGAGGGCGCCCTCGACTGGGCGGACTGGTGGCGACTCGCCGCCGCCGACCCGGCCCTCGCCGGCCCCACCGCCCGCCGCTTCGAGATCTACGGCGAACACGCGGAGGGCGACACCCCGTCGGCCGAGTGGCACGCGCGCGTGCTGCGCGAGTCCGGCTTCGACGAGGTCCGCCCGGTGTGGTCGTCGCCTTCGGACACGCTGCTGCTGGCGCTGAAGTAGGCCGGGAGCGCGGCAGGACCGGCCGTGTCGCCGTACGCCAGTCACCCCGCCCTGCGCGAACGCACGACGGGGTGACAGGGGCCGGAGAATCCGGTGGAAGGTCAGAGGACCTTGGAGAGGAAGGACTTGGTCCGGTCGTGCTGGGGGTTCGTCAGGACCTCGCGCGGGTGGCCGGCCTCGACCACCACGCCGTCGTCCATGAAGACCAGTGAATCGCCGACCTCGCGGGCGAAGCCCATCTCGTGGGTGACGACGATCATCGTCATGCCGTCCTCCGCGAGATCCCGCATCACGTCCAGGACCTCGCCGACCAGCTCGGGGTCGAGGGCCGAGGTCGGCTCGTCGAAGAGCATCAGCTTGGGCTCCATCGCCAAAGCCCGGGCGATGGCGACGCGCTGCTGCTGGCCGCCGGAGAGCTGGGCCGGATAGTGGCCCTTCCGGTCGCCCAGGCCCACCCGGCTCAGAAGCCGCGTCGCCCGCTCGCGGGCGACGGCCTTGGACTCGCCCTTGACCTGGACGGGCGCCTCCATGACGTTCTCCAGCGCCGTCATATGAGGAAAGAGGTTGAAGCGCTGGAACACCATGCCGATGTCCCGCCGCTGCGTGGCCACTTCCTTTTCCTTGAGCTCGTAGAGCTTGTCCCCGCTCTGCCGGTAACCGACCAGGCTGCCGTCGACGTACAGCCGGCCGGCGCTGATCTTCTCCAGGTGGTTGATGCACCGCAGGAAGGTGGACTTGCCCGAGCCGGACGGTCCGATCAGGCAGAACACCTCTCGCGGGTTCACCTCCAGGTCGATGCCCTTGAGGATGTGCGCGGTCCCGAAGGACTTGTGCACCCCCTCGGCCCTGACCATCGGGTGTCCGCTCGCGGGCTGGGCGACGTCCTTGCTGATACCGCTCATCGGGCCACCTCCGGGCGGCGGAAGGAACCGAACTGACGGAGGTTCTTCCTCAGGCGCTGCAACGGGGTCGGCGGCAGGCTGCGTGAGGATCCGCGGGCGTAGCGGCGCTCCAGGTAGTACTGGCCGATGCTGAAGACGCTGGTCAGCATCAGGTACCAGATCGAGGCCACGAAGTACATCTCGACGACCGCGAGCGAGGTGCTGGAGATGTCCTGGGCCCGCTTGATGAGTTCGTTGAACTGCACCACGTAGGCCAGGGACGACGTCTTGAGCATGTTGATGTACTCGTTGCCCGTCGGCGGCACGATCACCCGCATCGCCTGCGGGAGGATCACCCGCCGCAGCGTCTTGCCCTGGGTCATGCCCAGGGCGTGCGAGGCCTCCGTCTGGCCCTCGTCGACCGACTGGATGCCGGCCCGGACGATCTCCGACATGTAGGCGGCCTCGTTCAGGCCGAGACCCAGCAGAGCCGCCAGGAACGGCGTCATCACCTGGTTCATCTCGTCCTTGTAGAAGCCCAGGTTGAGGACCGGGAACACGAGGGCGATGTTGTACCAGATGAGCAGCTGGACCAGGACGGGAGTGCCGCGGAAGAACCAGACGTAGAACCAGGCCACCGTGCTGGTGACCGGGTTCGACGACATCCGCATGACCGCGAGGATCACACCCAGGACCAGTCCGAGCACCATGGCGAGCACGGAGATGTACAGCGTGTGCCAGGCGCCGGAGAGGATCGTCCCGTCCGTGATGTAGTCCGGGATGATGCCGTAGTTGATGTCCGCGTTGGAGAACGCGATGCCGATCAGCACGAGGATCGCGATGACCACGGCGCCGGCGACCCAGCGGCCGTAGTGGCGCACCGGGATCGCCTTGATCTGCTCCGGCGGCACCGACGGCGTCGGTACCTTGTCGACGATGTCAGTCACTGTGACTGCCCTTCAGTATTGCTTCAGGCAGGGTCAGGAGCCGCCGTTGACCTTGGCCTCGGTCACCGCACCGTCCGTGACGTTCCACTTCTCCAGGATCTTCTTGTACTCGCCGTTCTCGATGATGGCGTTCAGAGCGGCCTGGAGGGCGTCCCGCAGCTGGGTGCTCTCCTTGCTGACACCGATTCCGTACGGCCCCGCCTCGATCTGCTCGCCGACGACCTCGAAGTCCTTGCCGCCACCCGAGGTCTTCGCGTTGTACGCGGCGACCGGGAAGTCGTTGAGGTCGGCGACGGACGCCCCCTGCTTCAGGCGGAGCAGCGCCTCGGGGTCGGTGTCGAAGGTCTGCAGCTTGATCGCCTTCTTGCCGTCCTTCGTACACTTCTTGCTCTGGTCCTTGGCGATGCCCTCGGACGTGGTGCCCACCTGCAGGGCGACCACCTGGCCGCACAGGTCGTCCAGGGACTTGATCCCCTTGGGGTTGCCCTTCTGGACCAGGATCGAGGTGCCGGCGGTGAAGTAGTCGACGAAGTCGATGCCGTTGCCGACCTTCTTGCCGGTGTCCGAGTCGATGCCGTTCTGGCGGTCCTTCGTGTCGTTCATCGCGGACATGATCACGTTGAACCGCTTCGCCTGAAGACCGACGATGAGCTGCGCGAACTTGCCGTTCTGGAACTCGAACTTCACACCGAGCTGCTTGCCGAGCGCCTCGGCGATGTCCGGGTCGATACCGACGGCCTTGCCGCCCTCCATGTACTCGACCGGCGGGTAGGCGATGTCGGAGCCCACCTTGATGACGCCGGCCTTGCGTACGTCCGCGGGGAGCTTGGCGGCGAGGGGCGCGGACGACGTGGACGACTCCGTGCTGTCGCCGCCCTTGTCCGTCTGGTCGCCGCAGCCGGTGAGAATCAGGGCGCCTGCGACCGCGATCGCACCTACCGCGGCTGTCCTGGTGCGCGCGGTGGTCGTACGACGGGTGGAGCTTGCGGTCATTTTGGGTTCCTCCGGCGGATGGGTGGAGTTGCCGATGGGCGGGGCGGCTGCCGATGGGTTCGGCGAACTGCCTTCATTCCTCAGGTCGACGAGAGCACACGCCTTCGAGTGTCGCGACCTCGTGTGATTACGGCATCTTGCCATTCGGACTGGACCATTCTGGGGGCCGGTCATGTCAAAATCGGATAACGGGTGACCCCCGAACCGCACCATGTCCGTACATGGTGACCGGACCATCTGCGGGAATCTGGCATTCCGGCCGGAAGATCTCCGGCGCGGTTCGCGGTGCGGGTGACCCTCCCCGGGCGGCCCGCGGCCGTCCGAGTGACTCCGATGATCGATGATCGATTTGTGTCGCGGCATGTGACCTTGGACGTATTGGACTCGTCCTCGACGCCGGTCGTCCGGTAAGAAGGTTCTTTACACCCCTCATCCGGGGCTCAGGGCGCGTGTGCGGCGCGCCCGTCGCGTACCGGCCCGTACGCATCAGTGACCAGGGCCGTACGCGGTGCCCGCCCACTTCTCAACCAGGAGTGGCCACCCTCAAACCATGAAGACCTAAGGGGTAAGACAAAGTGGCAGCGGAGATCGTCAATCCTCGCAGCGACAGCGATACGGGCCAGGACGGAGGGGCGGAGCCCCTCGATTCCTTCGACCCCGCGTTCGCGCTGCACCGCGGCGGCAAGATGGCCGTGCAGGCCACCGTGCCGGTCCGTGACAAGGACGACCTGTCCCTCGCGTACACGCCCGGCGTGGCGAAGGTGTGCAGCGCCATCGCCGAGCAGCCGGATCTCGTCCACGACTACACGTGGAAGTCGTCGGTCGTCGCCGTCGTCACCGACGGTACGGCCGTGCTGGGGCTCGGTGACATCGGGCCCGAGGCCTCCCTCCCGGTGATGGAGGGCAAGGCGATCCTGTTCAAGCAGTTCGGCGGGGTGGACGCGGTTCCGCTCGCGCTGGCCTGCACCGACGTCGACGAGATCATCGAGACCGTGGTCCGGCTCGCTCCGTCCTTCGGCGGCGTGAACCTCGAGGACATCTCGGCTCCTCGGTGCTTCGAGATCGAGCGGCGGCTCCAGGAGCGGCTCGACATTCCCGTCTTCCATGACGACCAGCACGGCACGGCCGTCGTGACGCTGGCCGCGCTGCGGAACGCCGCGCGGCTGAGCGGGCGGGCCATCGGGGATCTTCGTGCGGTGATCTCCGGGGCGGGTGCGGCGGGTGTCGCCATCGCGAAGATGCTCGTCGAGGCGGGTATCGGGGATGTCGCCGTCGCCGACCGGCGTGGTGTCGTGTCCGCTGACCGGGACGACCTCACGTCCGTCAAGCGGGAGCTGGCCGGGTTCACGAACAAGGCCGGGCTGACGGGGTCGCTGGAGGACGCGCTGGCCGGTGCCGACGTGTTCATCGGGGTGTCGGGCGGGACGGTGCCGGAGTCCGCGGTCGCCTCCATGGCGGAGGGGGCCTTCGTGTTCGCGATGGCCAACCCGGACCCCGAGGTGCACCCGGATGTCGCGCACAAGTACGCGGCCGTGGTCGCCACCGGGCGGTCCGACTTCCCGAACCAGATCAACAACGTGCTGGCGTTTCCGGGGATCTTCGCGGGGGCGCTCCAGGTGCGGGCCTCGCGGATCACGGAGGGCATGAAGATCGCGGCGGCGGAGGCGTTGGCCTCCGTGGTCGGTGACGATCTGGCGGCGGACTACGTGATTCCGTCGCCGTTCGACGAGCGGGTTGCTCCGGCGGTCACCGCGGCGGTCGCTGCGGCGGCTCGGGCGGAGGGGGTCGCTCGCCGCTGAGTTTGTTGTGGCGTGGGGTGGCCCTGTCCGGGGGTTTTCTTCGGGCGGGGCCATTTTTTTGCCTGGGGGTTGGGCTGATCGGGTGGCGGGGCCGGTTGTTCGTCCACGGCGTGGGTGGGGGCGGGCGTTGTTGCGCAGTTCCCCGCGCCCCTGAGGGGCCTGCGGCGGCCCGTTGCGCTCCGGTGGGGGCGGGCGCGGGCGTCTGACGGCCCCGTCGTGGCGGGCGTGACTGCAACCCACCCAGGGGCGCGAGGAACTGCGCGACAAGCCACAACGGACCCGCAGCCGCCCGACAACAGGACCCGGCACCCCGGTAGGCGCCCGGCCCAAGCCCAGCGCAGCGGGGGCGCGGGGAACTGCGCGACCAGCCACGATGGACCCGCAGCCGCCCGACAACCTGACCCGGCACCTCATAGGCGCCCCAAACCGCAAGAGGGCAAGTGTCACAACGCGCCCCGGTTCCCCGCGTCGCCGACGGACCCTATCGTCAAGGTCATGTTCGCTGTCTACGCCGCCCGAATCGACCGCGACGACCCGCTCTCCGGACTGGAGTTGGGGGAGCGACCGGCTCCCGAGGTCCGGACCGGATGGAGTGTCGTCGATGTCAAGGCCGCTTCCCTCAATCACCATGACCTGTGGTCCCTGCGTGGCGTAGGCCTCGCAGAGGACAAGTTGCCGATGATCCTCGGCTGTGACGCCGCCGGTGTCGACGAGGACGGCAACGAAGTCGTCCTGCACTCCGTCATCGGACAGAGCGGACACGGCGTCGGCCCCAAGGAACCGCGGTCCATCCTCACGGAGCGCTACCAGGGGACGTTCGCGGAGCGTGTCGCCGTGCCGACCTGGAACGTGCTGCCGAAGCCGAAGGAACTGTCCTTCGAGGAGGCCGCCTGTCTGCCCACGGCCTGGCTGACGGCGTACCGGATGCTGTTCACGAACGCGGGCGTACGACCCGGTGACTCCGTGCTGGTGCAGGGCGCCGGCGGTGGTGTCGCCACGGCGGCCATCGTGCTCGGGAAGGCCGCGGGGCTGCGGGTCTTCGCCACCAGCCGGGACGAGGCCAAGCGGAAGCGCGCGCTGGAGCTCGGTGCCGTGGAGGCGGTGGAGTCCGGGGCACGGCTGCCGCAGCGGGTGGACGCCGTCATCGAGACCGTGGGCGCCGCCACCTGGTCGCACTCCGTGAAGTCGCTCAAGCCCGGCGGCACCCTGGTCATCTCGGGTGCCACCAGCGGCGACCGCCCCTCGCACGCTGAGCTGACCCGGATCTTCTTCCTGGAGCTCAAGGTCGTGGGGTCGACCATGGGGACCAAGGACGAGCTGGAGGATCTGCTCGCCTTCTGCGCCGCCACCGGGGTGCGTCCCGTCATCGACGAGGTGCTGCCGATGGACCGTGCCCGTGAGGGCTTCGAACGGGTCGCCTCCGGCGAGCAGTTCGGGAAGGTCGTGCTCACCAACGGTTGATCCTTTCTCGCTCGTGACCGTGGCCGGTTCCTTCGGGGGCCGGCCGTCGGCGTTGTCAACCATTGTTGACAGATGGGTCCTGTCAACGTAAGTTGACGTCATGACCGAAGCAACGGATCTCGCCGAACGCGCGGGCGATCGTGATCCCCGGGTCGGCCTGCGTGCCGTCGCCGCGCTCCGCAGGCTGCTGGAGCAACTGGAGTCGGTACAGGTGCGCAGTGCGCGCAATCAGGGCTGGTCGTGGCAGGAGATCGCCGCCGAACTCGGTGTGAGCAGGCAGGCCGTGCACAAGAAGTACG
Organism: Streptomyces sp. NPDC057253; assembly: GCF_042669125.1. Lineage (NCBI taxonomy): Bacteria > Bacillati > Actinomycetota > Actinomycetes > Kitasatosporales > Streptomycetaceae > Streptomyces > Streptomyces sp. NPDC057253. The sequence continues at coordinate 8,832 of NZ_JBHUXV010000072.1, forward strand.
GGAGGCATTGATGTTCGAGCGGTTCACGAAGGATGCCCGGGCGGTGGTCGTGGGCGCGGTCGAGCACGCCGAGGCGGTGGGAGCGGGGTCCGTGGACGCCGAGCATCTGCTGCTCGCCCTGCTGGACCGGGAGGCCGGCAGGGCCTCCTTCGCCCTCGGCGCCCTTGGGCTCGCGGAGCGCGGGGACGCCGTACGGCAGGCGCTCGGGGAGGCTCGGCGGCGGGCCGGGCTGTCCCAGGCGGACGCCGAGGCGCTGGCCGGGCTCGGCATCGACGTCTCGGAGATCGTCGCCCGCGTGGAAGAAGCGCACGGAGCCGGCGCCATGGCGGACGACCGCGGCGGGCAAAGGCGACGGCCCGGACGGCGGCGCCCCTTCGGCAAGGGGGCCAAGGAGACGCTGGAGAAGGCCCTGCGCATCGCCGTGGCCCGGCGGGACCGGCACATCGGCGACGAGCACATCCTGCTGGCGCTGACGGTCAGGCCGGGGGTGTCCGGTGAGGTTCTCGCCGATCACGGGGTGACCCATGAGTCGGTGACGCGCGTCCTGTACGGCGGGGGCACGGCGAAGGCCGGCTGAAGGGGGCCACCCGCTCCGGCGGCACGCCCCCACCGGCAGCGCCGGAGCCGTCGTACCGCCGGAGTGCGGGCGGCTCACGCCTTCGGTGTCCGCAGCAGTGCTCCTATGTGCGCCGCCGCCGTCGACAGGTGGCGGCGGGCGTCGCGGAGCTGGTCGGCCGTGATGCCGTGGTCGCGGGCCGCGTCGCGGATGTCGTCGCGGAAGCGGTCCAGCAGGCGGTCCAGGTCGCGGGCCGGGCTTCCGGTGGAGTCCTCGTGGGCCCAGGACGGTTCGTGCTCGGCGGGGAAGTCCTCGGGGGTGTGGGAGTACTCCGGGCCGGGTGCCGCGCCCTCGGTCTTCTCGAACCTCTCGGCCTTCTCCGACCTCGCGCCACCCCGGCCGAAGCCGAAGTCCTTCCCGAACTCCTTGCCGTAATCCTTCCCGAACTCGCCGAACTCCTTGGCCAGTTCGGTCAGCCCCTCGCGGACCCCCGTCGGCCAGTCACCGCGCGCGAAGTGGTCCTGCACCTGCTCCTGCACGCGGCGGGCGATGCGCTGCACCTCCTCCTGGGCCTGCTCCCTCGCCCGGTCCTGGGCCTCCTTGGCCTGGCGGCGGGCCCGCTGGGCCTCCTCACGGGCGCGGCGGCTCTCGTCCTTGGCGCGCCGGGCCTGTTCCTTCCACTCCTGCTTGACGCGGCGCATCTCCTCCTTGGCGGCGCGCCACGACTCCTTGTCGGCGTAGTCCGTGAAGTCCCCGAACGGGCCTTCGTGTTCAGCGCCGGAACCCTTGGAGGTGCTGCCGGTGCCCCGGCGGGCCTCGGAGGCGGCCGCCCGCATCTCGCGCCGCAGATCGCCCGCCGCGCCGCGCACATCGGCCCGGATCTCGGCGGCGAGCTCGGCGACGGACTCGCGGATCTCCAGCTCCAGATCGGCCAGTTCGCCACTGCGGTCGGCCAGCTCGGCGCGGCCCGCGTCCGTGATGGCGTACACCTTGCGGCCGCCCTCGGTGGTGTGGGTGACCAGGCCCTCGGCCTCCAGCTTGGCGAGGCGGGGGTAGACGGTGCCCGCCGAGGGGGCGTAGAGCCCCTGGAAACGCTCCTCCAGGAGCCGGATCACCTCGTAGCCGTGACGCGGGGCCTCGTCCAGCAGCTTCAGCAGGTAGAGGCGGAGGCGGCCGTGGGCGAAGACGGGGGGCATGTCAGAGCACCTTCTTGTCGGTCGTGCCGTCGGCCGGGGCGCGGGTGGGGTCGGCGGAGGGGGCGTCGTCCTGGCCGGAAGGAGGATTGTCTCCCGAGGTGCCCCGCTCGCCGTCCACCGGGCCGGTGTCGCCCGCCTTCTCGAAGGGATCCGTCTCCCACGGCTCCTCCTCGTCCTCCCGGGGTGGGCGGCGCAGCAGGGCGATGGAGCCGGAGACGGTGGTCGCCCGGAGCTTTCCGGTGCCGGCGCCCAGCCGGCCGGTGACCTTGTGGGCGCCCCACTGGCCGTGCACCCGCAGGCCCTCGAAGGCGTTGGAGATCGTGCCGCTCGCGGTGTTGGCCTCCACCTCGGCGTCGGCCGGCTGGGGCAGCCGGATGGCGATCTCGCCCGAGACGCTGGTCAGCCGGACGTCGGTGGGGCCCTCCGGGTCGAGGTCCACGATCATCGAGCCGCTGACGGAGTCCGCCCGCACGGAGGGGCCGGAGCCCTCCACGACGGTGAGGTCCCCGGAGACCGAGTTGAAGCGCAGGTCGCCGGTGACGGCCTGGGCCTCCAGATTCCCGGAGACGGTGTCGGCGCGGACGGGGCCGGAGAGGCCGACCAGGGTGGTGTCGCCGTTGACCCCCTTGACCACCGACGGGCCACGTACGCCCGACACCACGGCCCCGGCGCTGACCACGCCCACCTCGACGCGGGTCGCGGCCGGCACCGCCAGCGAGACGACCGCGCTGCGCCGCCAGCCCTTGCGGTCGAGCCACTTGAGGAAGCCCTTCCAGGGCAGGTCCTCATAGGCGACCGTGAGGGTGCCGCCCTCCTGGGTGACGATCAGGGGTGGCCCCTCGATCTCGGAGACCTCCAGGCGGGCGGAACCTTCGTCCGTGCCCACCACGTTCACCGTTCCGTTGACGATGCGTACGTGGAGTTCGCGGACGGGCTCGTCGAAGGTGAGCTTCCTGGGCTCCGTGACGGACCACTCGGACATGGTGCAGACCTCCCCGTAGCAACGCGCCATATCGCGTCTCCTGCAATTCACGATATATCGTGGGCATGGAAAGTCAAGACACTCTTTCCGGTGACCGCGCGACCCGACGGCACACAAAAAGCGGGGCGCCCCAAGGGGGCACCCCGTGCAGAGACGGACGTACGGACTACTCGTCGTCCTCGTCGTCCAGGCGGGCCAGCCAGGTCGCCAACCGCTCCACCGGGACCTCGAAGTCGGGATTGAGGTCGACGAACGTGCGGAGCTGCTCGGCGAGCCACTCGAAGGTGACCTCCTCCTCGCCGCGCCGCTTCTCCAGTTCCTCGATGCCACGGTCAGTGAAGTACATGCCGTCAAGGATAAGTGCGCGAAAACGGCCGGGCCGCACCCCTCGGGAGAGGAGTGCGGCCCGGCTGGGCACAGCGGTTACGCCTCGAACACCTCACGCACCAGCTGCTCCTGCTCGGCCTGGTGCCGCTTCGCGGAACCCACCGCCGGGGACGAGCTGTGCGGGCGCGAGATGCGCCGCAGGCGCTCGCCGTGCGGGACATCCGCGCCGACCGCGAGGTCCAGGTGGTCGATCAGGTTGAGGGCGATGAAGGGCCACGCGCCCTGGTTCGCCGGCTCCTCCTGGGCCCACAGGTACTTCTCGGCGTTCGGGTACTTGGCGATCTCCGCCTGGAGCTCGGCACCCGGGAGCGGGTACAGGCGCTCGATGCGGATGATCGCCGTGTCCGTGATGCCGCGCTTCTGACGCTCGGCCTCCAGGTCGTAGTACAGCTTGCCCGCCACGAAGACGACCTTGCGGACCGCGGCGGCGTCCACCGTCTCGTCGCCGATGACCGGGCGGAACTGACCCGAGGTGAACTCCTCCGTCTTCGACGCGGCGGCCTTCAGGCGCAGCATCGACTTCGGGGTGAAGACCACCAGCGGCTTGTGGTGCGGGTTGTGCACCTGCCACCGCAGGAGGTGGAAGTAGTTCGACGGCAGGGTCGGCATCGCGACCGTCATGTTGTTCTGGGCGCAGAGCTGGAGGAAGCGCTCCACGCGCGCGGAGGAGTGGTCCGGGCCCTGACCCTCGTAGCCGTGGGGGAGGAGGAGCGTGACACCGCTCGTCTGGCCCCACTTCTGCTCGGCCGCCGAGATGTACTCGTCGACGATCGTCTGCGCGCCGTTGACGAAGTCGCCGAACTGCGCCTCCCACAGCACGAGCGCGTCGGGGCGGGCCAGCGAGTAGCCGTACTCGAAGCCCATGACCGCGTACTCGGAGAGCAGGGAGTTGTAGACGTTGTAGCGGGCCTGCTCCTCGGCGAGGTACTGGAGCGGGGTGTACTCCTCGCCCGTCTCCCGGTCGATCAGGACTGCGTGCCGCTGGCCGAAGGTGCCGCGCTGGGAGTCCTGGCCCGACAGGCGGACCGGGGTGCCTTCCAGGAGCAGCGAGCCGACGGCGAGCGTCTCGCCCATGCCCCAGTCGATCGTGCCGTCCTCGACCATCGCCGCGCGGCGCTGCAGCTGCGGCAGCAGACGCGGGTGGACGTGGAAGGTGTCGGGGATGTTGACCTGGGACTCGGCGATCCGCTTGACGGTCTCCGAGGAGATCGCGGTGCTCACGGCGACCGGGAACTCGGCCCGCGGGTCGGAGACGGGACCGGCGGCCGGCTGGGCCGTGACGGCCTCGCGGACCTCGGTGAAGACCTTCTCCAGCTGGCCCTGGTAGTCCTGGAGCGCCTGCTCGGCCTCTTCCAGGGTGATGTCGCCGCGACCGATGAGGGACTCGGTGTACAGCTTGCGCACCGAGCGCTTCTTGTCGATCAGGTCGTACATCAGCGGCTGGGTGAAGGCCGGGTTGTCCGACTCGTTGTGACCGCGGCGGCGGTAGCAGATGAGGTCGATCACGACGTCCTTGTTGAACGCCTGGCGGAACTCGAAGGCCAGGCGGGCAACGCGGACGACGGCCTCGGGGTCGTCGCCGTTCACGTGGAAGATCGGCGCCTCGATCATGCGGGCCACGTCGGTGGCGTACATCGAGGAACGCGACGACTCGGGAGCCGCCGTGAAGCCGACCTGGTTGTTGATGACGATGTGGACCGTGCCGCCGGTGCGGTAGCCCCGCAGCTGCGACATGTTCAGGGTCTCGGCCACCACGCCCTGGCCCGCGAAGGCCGCGTCACCGTGCAGGGCGACCGGCAGGACGGTGAAGTCCGTGCCGCCCTTGTTGATGATGTCCTGCTTGGCGCGGACGATGCCCTCGATGACCGGGTCGACCGTCTCCAGGTGGGAGGGGTTCGCGGCCAGCGAGACCTTGATCTGCTCGCCGTCCAGGCCGGTGAAGGTGCCCTCGGCGCCCAGGTGGTACTTGACGTCGCCGGAGCCGTGCATCGACTTCGGGTCGAGGTTGCCCTCGAACTCGCGGAAGATCTGCGCGTACGACTTGCCGACGATGTTCGCCAGGACGTTCAGGCGGCCGCGGTGGGCCATGCCGATGACGACCTCGTCCAGGCGGGACTCGGCGGCCGAGTCCAGCACCGCGTCCAGCAGCGGGATGACGGACTCGCCGCCCTCCAGGGAGAAGCGCTTCTGGCCGACGTACTTCGTCTGCAGGAAGGTCTCGAAGGCCTCGGCGGCGTTCAGCCGGCGCAGGATGCGCAGCTGCTCCTCGCGCTCCGGCTTGGTGTGCGGGCGCTCGATGCGGTCCTGGATCCACTTGCGCTGCTTGGGGTCCTGGATGTGCATGAACTCGATGCCGGTGGTGCGGCAGTACGAGTCGCGCAGCACGCCGAGGATGTCGCGCAGCTTCATCAGGGACTTGCCGGAGAAGCCGCCGACGGCGAACTCGCGCTCCAGGTCCCACAGGGTGAGGCCGTGCTCGGTGATGTCCAGATCGGGGTGCTTGCGCTGGCGGTACTCCAGCGGGTCGGTGTCGGCCATGACGTGGCCGCGGACCCGGTAGGAGTGGATCAGCTCGAAGACACGCGCGGCCTTGGTGACGTCGTCGTCGTGCGAGGCGTCGATGTCCTTGAGCCAGCGGACCGGCTCGTAGGGGATGCGCAGGGCCTCGAAGATCTCGTCGAAGAAGCCGTTCTCGCCGAGCAGGAGGTTCGCGACGATCCGCAGGAACTCGCCGGAGGCGGCGCCCTGGATGACCCGGTGGTCGTAGGTCGACGTCAGCGTCATGACCTTGGAGATGCCGAGCTTGTTCAGGGTGTCCTGGGAGGTGCCCTGGAACTCCGCCGGGTAGTCCATGGAGCCGACGCCCATGATGACCGACTGGCCGGGCATCAGACGCGGGACCGAGTGGACGGTGCCGAGGCCGCCCGGGTTCGTCAGGGAGACCGTGACGCCCGAGAAGTCGTCCATCGTCAGCTTGCCGTCGCGGGCGCGGCGGACGATGTCCTCGTAGGCCTGCCAGAACTCGAAGAAGTTCAGCGTCTCGGCCTTCTTGATGCCCGCGACGACCAGCTGGCGGTCGCCGTTGGGCTTCACCAGGTCGATGGCGAGGCCGAAGTTGACGTGCGGCGGCTTGACGAGGGTGGGCTTCCCGTCCTTCTCCGCGTAGTGCCAGTTCATCGACGGCATGGCCTTGATGGCCTGCACCATCGCGTAGCCGATCAGGTGCGTGAAGGAGATCTTCCCGCCCCGGGCGCGCTTGAGGTGGTTGTTGATGACGATGCGGTTGTCGAAGAGCAGCTTCACCGGGACCGCGCGCACGGACGTGGCCGTGGGCAGCTCCAGGGAGGCGTTCATGTTCTTCGCGACCGCTGCGGCGGGGCCGCGCAGCGTGATCAGCTCCGGGCCCTCCGGGGAGGCGGCGGCCGGCTTCGCTGCGGCGGGCTTCGCGGCAGCGGCGGCCGGCTTGGCGGCGGGAGCGGCCTGGGCCGGGGCGGGCGCGGCGGCCTTGGCGGGAGCCGGAGCGGCCGCGGGCTTCGCGGCTGCGGGAGCCGGCGCCGGAGCGGCCTGGGCGGCCGGTGCGGGCACCTGGGCCGGGGCGGCGGCCGGAGCCGGGGAGGTGGTCTCTGCGGCCCCCGCGGCCGCAGTACCCGCCGGAGCCGAGGCGGCGGGCGCCCCCGGCTTGTAGTCGGCGAAGAAGTCCCACCAGGCTCGGTCTACCGAATTCGGGTCCTGGAGGTACTGCTGATAGATCTCGTCGACGAGCCACTCGTTCGGGCCGAACGCGGCAGCGGGGTTCTTGCCCGCTTGGTCTGCGTCGGTCGAGATGCTCGAGTTACTGGGGGACTGTGGCGACACGGCGGCAACCGCCCTCTTCCGCTTCACAAGGTGATGGACAGCGGGAATAAAGGCTACGCCTCCAAGACCCCGAAGGTCAGGCCGGGCCCGTCCATCGTCGTGTAAGTCACATCAAAGACCGGGTTTCGGGGGTGGAAATGGCGGGAAACAAGCGGGGTTCCGTTGCGTGAGGACGCGTCCGGGAAGCGCCGAGCGGGGCTCTGCGCGACGACCGCGCGGCCCTCTGCCTGATCACACGTGTCCGTCGGTGCGGAACAGAGATGGATCTTGTGGCTCCGCTTCGAACTTTACGTCAACTTGGCAGAGATGGAAGTCCCGGAAGGGTGACAAGGATCCGGCAGCCCCGCTCGGATTCGGCCACGCCGATCCGGCCGCCGTGCAGATCCACCGCCCAGCGGGCGATCGCGAGCCCGAGCCCGGTGCCGCCGTCGCTGCCCGGACCGTGCGGCCGCGGGACCTGGCCGCGGTTGAACCGCTCGAAGACCCGGTGCCACTCGGAGCGCGGAATGCCGGGGCCCTCGTCGAGAACCTCCAGCTCAAGGGATTCCGGCAGGGCCCCGCGCCGCGCCTTGACGGTCACCCGGCCGTGCGGCGGGCTGTGCTTGACGGCGTTGTCGATCAGGTTGGCGACGACCTGGTGGATGCGCTCCGGATCGGCGTGCGTGGTCAGCTCCGGCGGCGACACGTCCAGGTGCAGATGCACGTCGTTGCGCGTGTGGCTGCCGGATCCGGAGGCGATGCCCGCGCGCGCGGTGGCGACCATGTTGGCCTCCTTCAGCACGCCGGAGAGATACGGCCACACCTCGAAACGGCGCTTCTTCAGCGGTACGACGCCGTTGTCCAGGCGGGACAGGTCCAGCAGGGTCTCCACCAGCCTGCCCAGCCGCTCGGTCTGCTTCAGGGCCGTGCGCATGGTCTCGGGATCGGCCTGGGTGACCCCGTCGACGATGTTCTCCAGCACCGCGCGCAGGCCCGCGATGGGGGTGCGCAGCTCATGGGAGACATTTGCCACAAGTTCCTTGCGCTGGCGTTCCTGGGCCTCCAGGTCGTCCGCCATGCGGTTGATGGTCTGGGCCAGATCGCCCAGTTCGTCGCGGCGGTTCTCGCGGACCCGGCGGGTGTAGTCGCCGTGCGAGATGGACCGGGCGACCGCGTTCATGTCGTCCAGCGGCGCGGTGAGCGAATGCGCCACGAACTGCGTGATGAGCAGTGTGGCGATCATCGAGAAGACCGTGATGAAACGCAGCTCGGTGGCCGTGCGCATCGCGATCATCATCAGCCCGGTGGTGATGAGGACCGCGATGACGACCAGGGCGCCCAGCTTGGTCTTGATCGAGAACGGGCTTACGCCGCCCCACGGCTCCTTGGGGTTTCTCCGGCCGGCCGGACCCTCGCTCATGGCGTCGGCGTCTCCAGGGCGTAGCCCACGCCGTGCACCGTGCGGATCCGCTCGGCGCCGATCTTCCGGCGCAGTGCCTTGATGTGGCTGTCGACCGTGCGGGTGCCGGAGGCGTCCGCCCAGTCCCACACCTCGGCGAGCAGCTGCTCACGGGAGAGCACCGCGCGCGGGGTGTTCGCCAGGCACACCAGGAGGTCGAACTCGGTCGGGGTCAGGTGGACGTCCTCGCTGCGCACCCGGACCCGGCGCTGCGCGTGGTCGATCTCCAGCTCGCCGAGTCGCAGGATGCCGCTTCTGGGGGTCGCGGCGGCCAGCGCGGCCCGCTCGACCCGCCGCAGCAGGACGTGCACGCGTGCGGCCAGCTCACGCATGGAGAAGGGCTTGGTCATGTAGTCGTCGGCGCCCACGCCGAGTCCGACCAGCATGTCGGTCTCGTCGTCACGGGCTGTCAGCATGAGCACCGGCACCGGCCGGGCGGCCTGCACACGCCGGCAGACCTCCAGACCGTCGAAGCCGGGCAGCATGATGTCGAGGATCAGCAGATCGGGCTGCCAGGCCTCGGCCGTGTCGACCGCCGACGGACCGTCGACCGCCGTTTGCACGAGGAATCCCTCGGCGCGCAGGCGGGTCGCGATGGCGTCGACGATCGTCGGATCGTCCTCGACGACCAGGACCCGACGCTGAGCGCCCGGGGTAGTCGTCGTGCCGTTCTGGGAGGTGTGTGTCTGCTCCATCGCCCGCCCCTGGGGAGTGCTTTCCGGAACCATGTGGGGTGATTCCTTGTCTGCGCATGACTGCGATTGACGCTTGAATGATCGGCGTAGGGAAGCAGAGTACGGGGAGTCATCACCCCTTTGCTATCCAGGTCGGACGGCGAGATGTACGACGTCGGGTACGCCCCGGGCAACGGGGATCTCCTCGGTACGTACCTGTTGGAACCCGGCATTTGCTAGGGATCCCTCAAATTCCGCTGAGGGCTGGGCGGACCACACGGCCAGTACCCCGCCCGGCTTCAACACCCTTGCGCAGCTTGTGAGTCCGGTATGCGCGTAGAGCCCGTGGTTGCCGTCCGTGACCGTCCAGTCGGGGCCGTTGTCGATGTCGAGGCACAGCGCGTCAAAAGTGGCGCATGTCTCATTGACGAATCCGACTAGATCCGTTTCCAGAATGTTCGTCCGGGGATCGGCCAGCGCCGCCGCGGAGAGTGCCGAGAGCGGCCCGGAGCGGTGCCAGTCGATGATGGCGGGCTCCCGCTCCACGACCGTGATCCGGCCCCAGCGCGGATTCGCGGCCGCGTGTGCGAGCGAGAACCCGACGCCGAGACCGCCGATCAGGACGTGCGGGTCCGGGCGGTCGTCGAGCGCGCCGAGCGCCGCGTCGACGAGCAGCCGCTCCGAGCGCCCGTCGGAGGTGTCCATCAGGAAGCAGCCGTTGGCGATGATCTGGAGCAACTCGCCGTGGCGCCGCAGGACGACCTCCCCGTGGGGGCCCTCGCGACGGTCCAGGACTTCGGGGATGTCGTACGAGGTGGGCATCGGCCCATCCTGGCAGGGGGGCCGGTGGGTGCCGACTGAATTACGGGTTCTTGAGAAGTCACTGTGAATGAGGCCCGGGGTGGCGCCGGTCACAGACAGCGGGTGGGCCGGGAGCGAAGGCTGGGGCGCAACGGAAGGAGCAGCCCACCTTGGAACGGACCCGTCCGCCAGCTCCTTCCGACGCGCCCGCGCCGACTCCTGCGCCGACCCCGTCGGCCGCGGACGCCTGCTTGCCGGACGCCGCCGTGCTGCTGGACGGTCTGCCCCAGCAGCGGAGCGGAGCGGCGGCGGTCACCGGCGGGTCACCGCAGCAGGCGGCAACGGCCGTCCCCGCCCGCCGGATTCGCGTCCCGCGCGCGTGGCGGCTGCTCCCCACCCCCACCGGAACGCCCTTCACCTTCGGCTACGGCGCGGTCCTGGCCGCCGTCTCGCTCGGCACGGCACATCTGGACCCCGCCCTGGTGCACACCCTGCTCCAGGGCTCCAGTACCGATGTCGTGCACCTGGTGCGCACGCCGGTGCTGGTGCTGCTCACCAGCGCGCTGTGGATCGCGGGCGGCATCCTCTCGCCGTACGCCATCGCCCTGTTGTTCGTCCTCACGGCGCTGGAGCGGCGGATCGGCGGCATGCGCACGGTCGCTGTCTTCCTGCTCGGGCATGTCGGCGCGACCCTGGCGACGGAGGTCCCCACAGGCGTCGCGGTCCTGGCCGGGCACCTCCCCGCCTCCTCACTGCACCGCCTCGACTACGGCGTCAGCTTCGGCGTCACCGCGAGCCTCGGCGCGCTGGCGGGGCTGCTCCGGCCCTGGCTTTGCTGGCCGCTGCTCGCCCTCTTCGGCTGGGTGCTGGTGACCGACCTGATCGCGTTCACCGACCCGCTGACCGACTGGGGCCATCCGATCGCCCTGCTGATCGGTGTCGCGACCTGGCCGCTGATGCGGCGGTGGTACCGGGACCGGCGGCCCGTCGCCGCCAGGTAGACCCGACGTCCCCGTGGTCCCGTGTCAGCGGGTCGGTGGTGTCCAGACGTAAGGCGTCGTCGTGGTCACCGCGTGGAAGCCGAGCCGGCGCAGGATGGGGCGCTGTCGTCCGAGGCGTCCACGTGCAGATAGGTGACCCCACGGGAGACGGCGAGAGCCGCGCGAACGGCCACCAGGGCGCGGTAGATGCCCCGGCCGCGCCACTCGGCGAGCGTGGAGCCGCCCCACAGGCTCGCGAACTCGGTGCCCGCGCGGAACGCCAGCCAGGCCGCGCACACCACCTCGCCGTCCGCCTCGGCGACGTAGACCGCGATCTCCTCCGGCGCGGAGGAGACCCTCCCGATGAGGTCCTCGGCGAGCCAGCTCCAGTCCTGGCCCCACACCTCGGACTCCATCGCGGCGATCCGGCGCATGTCCGCGTCGGCCGTGACCCGACGCAGGGTCACACCGTCCGGCAGTGCGGGCTCTCCTACGGCCATCTCGGCGGCCCGGCCGATCAGCACCGTCTCCCGTTCCTCGGGCACGAAACCGGCCGCGCGCAGCCGCTCGGTGAGGTCGGCCGGGGTGTCGCGGGCCGGGTCTTCCACTCCAGCGCCTCGCCGCGCGCCGCGAAGAAGTCACGCTGGCGGGTGATGAGTTCGTCGAGCGCGTCACCCTCGACGCCGAGGTCGCGCGGGCCGCTCACGAAGCCGCGGAACTGCCCGACGATCCGCAGCAGCGGCCCGTCCTGCTCGTAGGTCACCCCGGTGGGCGGGGTCGGGGGAGCGCCGCGCATCTGGTCGTCGTAGGCGGCGAGGAGGGTCTGTATGTCCGCGGTGGTCATGGTGGGTCGTCCCCGTGTTCTCTTGGTCCGTCGTGCCCCGGGCACCGGTCACCGGGTCCCGCCGCCGGGAAGAGCCGGCGTCGACCGGATGTTGTCCGTCATGCGGCCGGCGAGGAGCCCCGGAGGTGCCGGGGCGATCACCGGCGCAGCATGACAGAGGCCGTCCCGGGCCGCCTCCGGGTTTCCCGCGGGCGGTGACGGACAGTCACGCGACGTCCGGTCCGACGAACTTCGCACTGGTGAGCGGAGCTTCCACATGCCAGCCCAGGGACTCGTACAGCCCCCGGCCCGCGGGCGTCCCCGCCAGGACACCGGTCCTCGCGCCCGTGGCGGCCGCCGCGGTCTGGAGCGTGCGCATGACGACGCTGCCCAGGCCTCGCCGCTGATGCGCCGTCACGGTCTCGATCTGGTCGAAGACGGCGGTCGCGCCGGTCGGGGCCACCTGGCCGCGAGCGGCGAGGGAGCCGTCGGGCGCGGCGACGAGCACGCGCGTGACGCCGCCGACGGACCACACGCGCGTGCGGTAACTGTCCGGCACGTCGGCTTCCGCTCGCCCGTCCGCCAGCGGGACCGTCATCAGATACCCGGGCTCGGGATCCACCCACCAGCCCTCGCCCAGCCACTTCCCGACGATCTCCGGGTCGTGGAACACCTTCAGCCACACCCCGGCGCCCGTCACCGCGTCCGCGACCTTGCGCACGGCGCCCTCGTCCACGCCGTCGCCCAGCGCCTCGAAGACATGCCGCGAGACGTGCGCGATCTGCCCCACGTCCACGGTGAACCCCCACGCCTCACGCTGCGGCGGCGCGGCCCCGCGGGACACGACCCAGCCGTCCACCCACGCCTGCACGATGTCGTTCACCGGACCCCCTGTAATGGTCTCTGCTGTCGCTCACCTATTACGGGCGTCACGATAGGCGCCGGGTGCCGGTCGCGACGGCGGTGATCGCCCACAGCGAACAGGGAAGGGGGTGGGGAACATTCGAAGGCTCATGTGCATTGAGTCGGCATAGCTCAACTTGACTGCCGAAGGGGAGATCATGGCTTCGACGTCCACACCGCTCACTCTGCCTGTGCTGCCGCTCGACGACGAGGTCGTGCTGCCCGGAATGGTGGTGCCGCTGGACCTGAACGACGCCGACGTCCGCGCCGCGGTGGAGGCCGCCCAGGCCGCCGCCCGTTCGGAACCCGGCAAGCCCAAGGTCCTGCTGGTGCCGCGGATCGACGGGACCTACGCGAGCACCGGTGTGCTCGGCACCGTCGAGCAGGTCGGCCGGCTGGCCGACGGCGACCCGGGTGCCCTCATCCGCGGCCGGGGCAGGGTGAAGATCGGTGCGGGGACCACCGGCCCGGGCGCCGCCCTGTGGGTCGAGGGGACCACGGTCGAGCAGACCGTCCCCGAACCGCTGCCCGGTCATGTCGCCGACCTGGTCAAGGAGTACAAGGCCCTCGCCACCGCCTGGCTGCGCAAGCGCGGCGCCTGGCAGGTCGTGGACCGCGTGCAGGCCATCGACGACGTGTCCGCCCTCGCCGACAACTCCGGTTACTCACCCTTCCTGACCACCGAGCAGAAGGTCGAGCTGCTGGAGACCGCCGACCCGGTCGCCCGCCTCAAGCTCGCCACCCAGCAGCTGCGCGACCACCTCGCCGAGCAGGACGTCGCCGAGACCATCGCGAAGGACGTCCAGGAGGGCGTCGACAAGCAGCAGCGGGAGTTCCTGCTCCGCCGTCAGCTGGAAGCCGTACGCAAGGAACTGCGCGAGCTCAACGGCGAGCAGGAGGGCGAGGAGTCCGACGACTACCGCGCCCGCGTGGAGGCCGCCGACCTGCCGGAGAAGGTGCGGGAGGCCGCACTCAAGGAGGTCGACAAGCTGGAGCGGTCCAGCGACCAGTCGCCCGAGGGATCGTGGATCCGCACCTGGCTGGACACCGTTCTCGAACTGCCGTGGAACGAACGGACCGAGGACGCGTACGACATCCAGGGCGCCAAGGCGGTCCTGGACGCCGAGCACGCCGGCCTTGAGGACGTGAAGGAGCGGATCACCGAGTACCTGGCGGTGCGCAAGCGTCGCAGCGACCGGGGCCTCGGGGTCATCGGCGGGCGGCGCGGCGGTGCCGTGCTGGCCCTCGTCGGCCCGCCCGGCGTCGGCAAGACCTCGCTGGGCGAGTCCGTCGCGCACGCCATGGGCCGCAAGTTCGTCCGGGTCGCCCTCGGTGGCGTCCGGGACGAGGCCGAGATCCGCGGCCACCGCCGTACGTACGTCGGCGCGCTGCCCGGCCGGATCGTGCGGGCCATCAAGGAGGCCGGTTCGATGAACCCGGTCGTCCTGCTCGACGAGATCGACAAGGTGGGCTCCGACTTCCGCGGCGACCCCGCGGCGGCCCTCCTGGAGGTCCTGGACCCGGCGCAGAACCACACCTTCCGCGACCACTACCTGGAGGTCGAACTCGACCTCTCCGACGTGGTGTTCCTCGCCACGGCGAACGTCCTGGAGGCCATCCCCGAGGCCCTGCTCGACCGCATGGAGCTGGTCCGCCTCGACGGCTACACCGAGGACGAGAAGATCGTCATCGCCCGGGACCACCTGCTCCCGCGCCAGCTGGAGCGGGCGGGCATCGAGAAGGACGAGGTCACGCTGGAGGAGAGCGCGCTGCGCAAGCTGGCCGGGGAGTACACCCGCGAGGCGGGCGTGCGCACCCTGGAGCGCTCGATCGCCCGGCTGCTCCGCAAGGTCGCGGCCCAGCACGAACTGGGCGAGCGGGAGCTGCCGTTCACCATCGGCGCGGACGACCTGCGCGCGCTGATCGGCCGCCCGCACCACGTGCCCGAGTCGGCCCAGGACCCGGCGGAGCGCCGTACGGCCGTCCCGGGTGTGGCGACCGGACTCGCGGTCACCGGAGCGGGTGGGGACGTCCTCTACGTGGAGGCGTCGCTGGCCGACCCGGAAACGGGCGCGGCCGGGCTGACCCTGACCGGCCAACTGGGTGACGTGATGAAGGAGAGCGCGCAGATCGCGCTGAGCTTCCTCAGGTCGCACGGCGCCGAGCTGGAGCTGCCCGTCGCCGACCTCAAGGACCGGGGCGTGCACATCCACTTCCCGGCGGGCGCGGTGCCGAAGGACGGCCCGAGCGCGGGCGTCACGATGACGACGGCACTGGCGTCGCTGCTCAGCGGCCGCCTGGTCCGCACGGACGTGGCGATGACCGGCGAGGTCTCCCTGACCGGCCGGGTCCTGCCGATCGGCGGGGTGAAGCAGAAGCTGCTCGCCGCGCACCGCGCCGGGGTGAGCACCGTCATCATCCCCAAGCGCAACGAGGCCGATCTGGACGACGTCCCGGTGGAGGTGCTGGACAAGCTCGACGTCCATGCCGTCACCGACGTCCGCCAGGTCCTGGAGCTGGCGCTGTCCCCGGCTGTGAACGGGGCGGCGCCGGAGGTTCCGGTGGCGGCGTGACGGACGCCTCCGGATGAGGTGAAGGCCCGGGTTCTCGTGAGGGAGGCCCGGGCCTTCGCCGTGTCAGGGAGCGCGTCAGCCCCTGGCGAGCGCCTGGACGCGGTCCAGGGCGCCGTTGAACTTGTCGTGGTCGCCGACCGTCGGCCCGGACGAGGTGTACTGCCACATCGTGTAGCTGCTCCACCCCGCCGGCAGCGTGCCCGCGGTCGAGGCGTAGCGGGCGACCCACAGCGGGTTGGCGGAGAAGCCGGCGTAGTTGCCGGTGCACTGGGACCACCAGCTGGTGGAGGTGTAGATGACGGCGCTGCGGCCGGTGCGGGCCTTGTACTGGTTCAGGAAGTCACGGATCCAGCTGACCATCCCGCTCGCGCTCTTGCCGTAGCAGGAGTCGCCGTACGGGTTCCACTCGATGTCGAGGGTGCCGGGCAGGGTCCTGCCGTCGGCGGACCAGCCGCCCCCGTGGTCGACGAAGTAGTTGGCCTGCGTTGCGCCGCTCGTGGTGTCCGGCGTGGCGAAGTGGTAGGCGCCGCGGATCATGCCGACGCCGTAGGAGCCGGTGTACTGCTGGGAGAAGTAGGGGTTCGTGTAGTACGTCCCCTCGCTCGCCTTGTTGTAGGACCAGCGGACGCCGCTGTTCCACAGGGTCGTCCAGGAGACGTTGCCCTGGTAGCTGGCCACGTCGACGCCCTCGGTCTGGGCGGCGCGGGTGCCGGTGGGCAGGCCGCCCTGGCCGTCGTGGGCGACGACGCCCATGCCCATGCGGGCGGTGCCGCGGGCGGGGGTGGCGGGGGTGGCGGGGGCGCTGGTGGTGGCGGGCGCGGTGGTGGTCGCGGTGGCGGTGGCGTCGGGCGGTTCCGCGGCCGACGCCGGGGTTATGGGTATCAGCGCGCATACGGCTATGAGGGCGCCGGTGAGGAACAGGTGCCGTGGGCGGGGGGATCCGGGTCTGTGCGCGGGCATGGCGGGCCTCCGAAGGGCTCGGTGATGCTCGGTGGGGGACACCCGGCCGGGGTGTATGGCGTGGGCATGCCAGACATCGCCTGGTCAAGAAGCTACGCACGGGTGCGAGCTGCTGGGAAGAGGGACCGGTTGCTGCCGTTGGTCTAGCCCTGCGAAATACTTACGGAGCTGCGGCAACCGCGCAATTTGGCGGAAACTTTCAGGACCGGGAAATCCGAGGCAGGGGCTGACGTGCACGAAGACGGAAACGGCGGCGCGGGCCGGGGCGGGGCGGACGCTCCGCCGAGCGGTGTGGACCAGCCCGGATTCCTCGCACTCGAACGTGAGTTGACCGTTCTGCTGCGGCGCGCCCGGGCCAACCAGGGGGAGATGGCCCGCGAGGTCCACCCCGACCTGGAGTCGGCGGCCTACGGTCTGCTGGTCCGTCTGGATGAATGCGGCCGTCAGCGCGCCACCGAACTGGCGGGCTACATCGGCGTCGGCAAGGCCACGATGTCCCGTCAGCTGCGGGCGCTGGAGGAACTGGGCCTGGTCGCCCGCGAACCGGACCCCGCCGACGGCCGCGCCTGGCTGGTCGACCTCACCGAGGAGGGCCGCACCCGGGTCCAACGAGTCCGAGACGCCCGCCGCGCCCGCTACGCGGGCCGCCTGGCCCACTGGAACCCGAAAGAGGTCACGGAACTGGCCCGCCTCCTGCACCAACTGAACCGGGGCATGGAGAAGTAACCCGCGGTGTGCCGGTGGGACGGGCGTCCCATGCCGGCCGACCGGGGCGTGTGGTGGGGGCCGGTCGGGTGGCTCGGGGTTGCCCGGGCAGGTCGTCCGCTTCGGCCGGACGGGTGGCTCGGTGTGGGCTGTTCGGGGCATCCGGGGGCGGTGGGTCGGGCTGTTCTGTGTCGGTTCGAGTGGGGCGTCCGGCTTCGGTCAGGTCGCTCGGCGTCGGTTGGTCGGGCTGCTCGGTGCCGGCCGGTCGGGTCGCCGGTGTCGGCTGGTCAGTCGGTCGTCCGTCGGCGGTCGGTCGGGACGTGCGGCGCCGGTTGATGTCGGGTCGCCCGCGTCGGCCGGTCGGGGCGCGTGGTGTCGGCCTGTCGGTCGCTCCGCGTTGCCTGGGCGGGTTGCTCGGCGGTGGCGGTCGGTCGAGTCGGCCGCCGCACTACCTGTCGCGGTGCCGCTCGCCATCCTGCGGGGGCGCCGATCAGCTCGCCCTCTTGAAGGGCGCCGGTTGCCGCGCCCGTCGAGCCGCCCGGCCCCAGCGGCTCCCGCCGGCGCTCGCCGCGCCTGGTCGAGTCGTCCGGCCCCTGCGACTCCCGCCGGCGCCCTCCGCGCCTGGTCGAGTCGTGCGGCCCCTGTGGCTCCCGCCGGCGCTCGCCGCGCCCGATTCAGACGCCCGGCCCCAGGGCCGCCGCACCCCTCCGCGCCGCCCGGCCTCAGCGCCCGCCGCCGTCGGCCCGCCCCGCCGCCCCCGCCGCAGGCCTCACAGTTCCGCGTACACCACCGTCGCGTCGTCGTGGGTCTTGCTTCGGTGGAGATATGTTCGCGACTCCGCGTCTGCCTGTTCCAGGTCTCGGACGCGGTTCACCAGGGCCTGCGCCCCCCGCTTGTGGACGAACGTGAAGCAGTCGGTCCAGTTGCCCTCCTCGAAGCGCTCCACCCAGCGCGCCGCCCCGTCCGTGAGTGCCACCAGGGTGCGGACCTGGGCGCGGTCCAGGGAACCCGTCACCGAACGCCCCGCCACCGAAGGATCCGCCGCCGCCGTGAAGAAGCCGCCCTCCTTGTTGCGGAGGTTGGCGTCGATCAGCGCGTCCGTGGCCAGCGCGGCGCGCGGGAGCCGGGCCAGCCGGTCGTCCAGCACCGGCGTCACCACCCCGTCCGGGGACTCCACCAGCAACACCGAGTCGGACAGCACCAGGTACTCCACCGTCGCCGGCGACCACCGCGCCAGCACCACCGTCGCCTGAGGCGTGCGCGGGTGAGAAAGGTCACAACCTTCACCATGTGACCGAGCTGTGCGCGCGATGGCCCCCGACAGCACCTCCACCAGCGGAACATCCATGAGCGAAACGGCCAGTTCGGTCAGCGCCCCACCGAGCCGCGCCGTGAACCAGGGAACCGAATGCAGACACCCCGTCCCGCTCCGCGGCGGCGTGACCCCGTCGAGCGCGACCAGTACTCCGCCCCGCCCCGACGCGGGCAGGGCGACACTCGCGAAGTCCTCGTTGGGCCGTTGGACATCGCCGGGTTCCGAGACAAGTTCCGTACGCATCCGGCCAGTCTGCACGACCCCTTCACAAGCTTCGCCAAAGCCCGCCAACGGTCGCGGAATTGACGCAGTCGCGCAGGTCAGACGCCAGATTTAGGGGGGAATGGCGCACTCCGGGACGGCGTGGTGGCGAATCCTGCCACCGGTTCTCCCCGGCGTCCAACCGGCCCGCCACACCCGACACGCGCGCGTGCCTCAGGAACTTGCCCGCCAACTCCCCAACGGGGTTCACTCCTTCGGGTGGCGGCTCAGGTGATGCTCGCCCACCGCCCACCGGCGCTGGGAGGGTCGGGAATCGCACCCCGGTGTGCACACCAGTTGACGGAGCGTCACTCCGGGCCCATGGGTATCACGAGTTCAGGAATGCGAGCAGCGGTGCAGAAGACGCGGCCTCGTCGCACAGGCAAGCAGACGGCCTCCGGCCACGGCACGGAGCCCACGTCCGGCGCCCCCGAGACCCCCGTCGGCAAGGGCCGCCCCACCCACGTCCGCACCCGGCTGATCGTCGCCGTCGCCGTCGTGGCCGCCGCGATCGCCGGGGCCGGCGCCCCCTCCCTCGTCACCGCGTCCGCGGACCTCCACGAGTCCCAGGACCTGGTGACGCTCGCCGAGCAGACCCAGGACGCCCTCGACCTCGCCCACGCGCTCGCCGACGAACGCGACGAGGTCACCCCCTACATCGCGGCCGGCCGCCCCAAGTCCAAGGCCCCCGGCGAACAGTCCAGCGCCCGCGTCGACCGCCAGGTCGAGGAACTGCGCGCCGACACCGACCTCTCCCCGGCCCTGCGCGGCGACCTCGACGACATCGCCGCCGTACGACGCTCCGCGCTCACCGGGAAGTCCACCGCGCTCGAAGCGCACAACGCCTACTCGGCCGCCATCACCGAGCTGCACCGCCTCGCCGAGGAACTCGCCGCGAAGACCCCGCCCCGCGCGGGCTCCGGCGGCTACGCCCTCGCCGAGCTCGACTCCGCCGTACAGCAGGCCGCCGCCACCCGCGGACTGCTGCTCGCGGCCCTCAGCGTGCCCACCACGACCCAGAGCGTCTACGACCCGATCACCGGCCTGACCACCGCCAAGAAGGTCACCTCGGCCGCCGACGCCAAGCAGCGCGCCGCGCTCAGCGCCGCCGCCCAGCAGGCCCGGCTGCGCTCCGACGCGGCCCTCGCCGACTTCCAGGAGTCCGCGCCCGCGGCCGCCAAGAGCAGCTACGACTCCACGGTCACCGGCCCCGAAGTCAACTCCGCCGACGAGTACCTCGCGGCCCTCACCTCCCAGCCCACCCTCTCCAGCGGCGAGCTCGGCACCAGCACCACCAAGCTCGACGCCGCGCTCTCCGCCCGCGTCGACCTGATGCGCGGCGCCGAGTCGGCCCTCTTCGACCGCCGGGTCAAGACGCTGGAGCAGCTGCGCGACGACGACGTCACCGCGCTGGAGCTGCGGGTCGCGGTCCTCGGCGCGCTGATGCTGCTCGCCGTCGGCATCGCCACCGCCATGGCCCGCACCCTCACCCGGCCGCTGTCCGTGCTGCGCCGCGGCTCCGCGCGGCTCGCCGGGGCCGAGGACCCCACCACCGAGGAAGCGGTCTCCTTCACCGGCCGCAACGACGAGTTCGCCCAGGTCGTCCGCTCCGTCAACGCCCTGCACGCGCACACCGTCGCGCTCACCGAGCGGATCACCACGCTGGAGGCCGACCGCAAGCACCTGGTCGGCCAGCGCCAGAAGATGGCCGACGCCCGCGAGCAGCTCAAGGGCGAACTGGCCGAGTCCGCGGCCCAGTTGGCGCGTCTGCGGGAGACGATCGGTGCCACCTTCGTCAACCTCGCGCTGCGCACCCTCGGCCTCGTCGAGCGGCAACTCGCCGTCATCGAGCACCTGGAGGAGCGCGAGCAGGACCCCGAGCGCCTCTCGACCCTCTTCAAGCTCGACCACTTCGCCACGGTCATGCGCCGCCACAGCGAGAACCTCCTCGTCCTGGCCGGCACCGAGCACGTCCAGCAGAGCGCGGGCCCGGTCCCGCTGGTCGACGTCGTCCGCGCCGCCGTCAGCGAGATCGAGCGCTACGAGCGGGTCCGGATCGCCGCCCTGCCGCCGCACGCCCATGTCGTGGGGTTCGCCGCGGACGACCTCTCCCACCTGCTGGCCGAACTGATGGAGAACGCCACCGCGTTCTGCCCGCCCGACCTGCCCGTCGAGGTCTCCGGCTGGCTCCTGGAGAGCGGCGAGGTCATGCTCTCCGTCCAGGACGAGGGCATCGGCATGACCGCCGAGCGCATGACGGCCCTCAACTCCCGCCTGGCCGACTTCGATCCCGAGGCCGCCTACGAGTCGTACGACGAGGGCGGGGAGGGACTGGGTCTCGGCCTGTACGTCGTGGCCCGCCTGGCGCACCGGCACGGCGTCCGCGTGCAGCTGCGCGAGCAGAAGCAGGGCGGGGTGGCCGCGGTCGTCGTCCTCCCCGGGGCCCTGCTCACCGCCGCGCCCGCCTCCGCCGTACCGGCCGCCGACGCCCCGGGCACCGACGCCGGCCACTCCTTCGCCCTCCCGGGCGCGGACGCCGAGGTCAACTCCAACGTCCTGAGCGGCCGTTCCCAGGGCGACCCCCTGGTCACCCTGGCCGAGCAGGCCGTACGCGAGCAGGCGGGGGAGACCGCGGCCGAGCACGCCGTACGCGAGCAGCCCGCGGAGACCCCGGCCGAGCACGCCGTACCGGAGCAGGCGGCGGAGTCCCCGGCCGAGCACGCCGTACGCGAGCAGCCCGCGGAGTCCCCGGCCGAGACGACCATGGAGCTGCTGGCACCCGTACCGGCACAGGAACAGCCGGAACCGGTGACGCAGGACCCTGCACCAGCACCCGCCCCGCACGACCCGCAGCCGCACGAACCCGCGGCCGAGGTCGAGGCCGAGACGGAACACACCCGCGCCGACGACGAGCCCCTCACCGACAAGGGCCTGCCCAAGCGCACCCCCAGGATCACCGCACCCACCGCCCCGGCCCCGCGCCGGCGCAACACGTCCGTGGACGCCGAGGCACTGCGCCGCAGGCTGGGCGGCTTCCGTCGGGGGGCGGAGGCCGGTCACCGGGACGTGGAGGCCGAGATCAAGGAACAGACCGGCGAGACCGCGCTGCCGGCCGCAGAACACCGCACCGCATCCGAAGAAGCCACGGGGGGCACAGTCGAGGAGGCAAGCAGTTGACCGCGCCCAGTACCTTCGGACTGAGTCGTGAGGCCCGCAATCTCCACTTCCTGCTGACCAACCTGGTGGAGGAGGTCCCCGGCGTCCAGTCCGTCGCCGTCGTCTCCTCCGACGGCCTGCTCCTGCTCTCCTCGGACGCCGAGCGCAACGCGCAGGCGCGCGAGGCCCGGGAGGGGAAACCCAGCGGCCCGCGCGGCTCGTCCGCCGACCTCGCGACCATCGTCTCCGGCATCGGCAGCCTCACCCTCGGCGCCGCCAAGCTCATGGACTTCGGCTCCACGAAGCACACCATGATCGCGATGGACGAGGGCAGTCTGTTCGTGATGTCGATCAGCGACGGCTCGCTGCTCGGAGTCCACGGCTCCGCGGACTGCGACATGAGCGTGGTGGCGTACCACATGGCCCTGTTCGTCGGCCGCGCCGGACACGTCCTGACCCCCGAACTCCGCAGCGAGCTGCGGCAGTCGCTGGAGAACGAGGGGACGGGGAGCGCCCGATGACGAACCGGCCCGACCTCCCCGTCCGCGGCGGCGAGCGCAAACCGGCCCGCGTCCGCCCGTACTCCCTCACCGGCGGCCGCACCCGCTTCGGTCACATCCTCCTGGTGGAGACCTTCGTGGCGGCTCTCGAAGCCCCGGAGGAGCGCAAGGAGTTGACCAACGGCTCGCTGAAGTCGGTCATGCCGGAGCTGCGGGCCATCGTCGAACTGTGCCGCCGGATGCGCACGGTGGCCGAGATCGCCGCGCTGCTGAAGATGCCGCTCGGCGTGGTCCGGGTGCTCCTCAGCGACCTCGCGGACCAGGGAAAGATCCGTGTGTACGGCACCGGTACCGCTCACGGTACGGGCCGTCCCGACCGCGCTCTGCTGGAAAGGGTGCTGAGTGGACTCCGTCGCCTTTAGGGACCTCGCTGTCGAGGACACCGACGACAACCTCAAGTCCTGGCAGACGGACCGCACCCGGGCGCCCGTCGCCACCAAGATAGTCGTGGCCGGCGGCTTCGGCGTCGGCAAGACCACCCTCGTCGGCACCGTCTCGGAGATCGAGCCCCTCCAGACGGAGGCGCTGATGACCGAGGCCAGCGAGCAGGTGGACGACCTCACCGGCACCCCGGAGAAGGTCACCACCACCGTGGCCATGGACTACGGCCGCATCACGCTCGACGACGACCTGGTCCTGTACCTCTTCGGCACCCCGGGCCAGGAGCGGTTCTGGTTCATGTGGGACGACCTGGTGCGGGGCGCGATAGGCGCCGTCGTCCTGGCCGACACCCGGCGCCTCAAGGACTCCTTCCCCGCCCTCGACTACTTCGAGAGCTGCGGACTGCCGTACGTCGTCGCGGTCAACCACTTCGACGGCAGCGAGCTGTTCGACCCGCAGGACGTGCGGGAGGCGCTCACGGTGCCCGCGCACATACCTGTCATGATCATGGACGCGCGGCGGAGGATCTCGGTGATCGAGACGCTCCTGTCCCTCGTCGGGCACGCGCTGGACGTCACCCCCGAGTAGCACCGGTTAAGGAGCCATCACCCGCATGCGGAAGATACTCGTCGTCGGAGCCGGCCAGTCCGGACTCCAGCTCGCCCTCGGCCTTCAGTCGCACGGCTACGAGGTCACCCTGATGTCCAACCGGACGGCGGACGAGATCCGGGCCGGCCGGGTCATGTCGACGCAGTGCATGTTCCACACGGCACTCCAGCACGAGCGCGACCTCCAGCTGAACTTCTGGGAGTCCCAGGCCCCGAAGATCGAGGGGCTCGGCGTCTCGGTGGCGGCCCCCGGCTCGTTCGACCCGGGGCCCTCGCAGCGTGCGATCGACTGGCTGGGCAGGCTCGACGGGTACGCGCAGTCGGTCGACCAGCGGGTGAAGATGGCCGGCTGGATGGAGACCTTCGCCCAGCGCGGCGGCCAGCTCGTCATCCACGGCGCGGCCGTCGGCGACCTCGACTACTTCTCCCGTACGTACGACCTGGTGCTGGTCTCGGCGGGCAAGGGTGAGCTGGTCTCGATGTTCGCCCGCGACCCCGAGCGCTCCCCGTACACCGAGCCGCAGCGCGCCCTCGCCGTCTCCTACGTCCACGGACTGGGCCCGCGCCCCGAGCACCCGGACACCGAGGCGGTCCGCTGCAACCTGGTCCCGGGCGTGGGCGAGCTGTTCGTCATGCCGACGCTCACGACCTCCGGCCGGGCCGACATCCTGTTCTGGGAGGGCGTGCCCGGCGGCCCGCTCGACGTCTTCAACGGCGTGAAGGACCCGGCCCGGCACCTCTCCCTGACCCTGGAACTGATGGAGAAGTTCCTGCCCTGGGAGTACGCGCGCGCCACCAAGGTCGAACTGACGGACGCCGGTGGCACGTTGGCCGGCCGCTACGCGCCCACCGTGCGCAACCCGATAGGCCGCCTGCCCGGTGGGGGACTGGTCCTGGGCGTGGCCGACGTCGTCGTCGCCAACGACCCGATCACCGGGCAGGGCTCCAACTCCGCGTCCAAGTGCGCGGCCTCGTATCTCGCGTCGATCCTGGAACACGGGGAGAAGGAGTTCGACGAGGAGTGGATGCGGGGGACGTTCGAGCGGTACTGGGACACGGCTCAGCACGTCACCAAGTGGACCAACGCGATGCTGGCCCCGCCGCCGGAGCACATCCTCAACCTCATCGGCGCGGCAGGCCAGTTGCAGCCGGTGGCGGACCGTTTCGCCAACGGCTTCGACAACCCGGCGGACTTCGAGAACTTCTTCTACGAGCCGGAGAAGACGGGGGCCTACCTGGCTTCGGTCGCCGGGGCCTGACCGGCACCGTCCGGACGTACGGCTCCGAGGATCGGGTGGGACGCGATCGGGGAGATCTTCACCTTCTCGCCCGTCCTCGGGGCCTCGATGACCTGGCCCTTCCCCATGTACATCGCCACGTGCGTGGCCTTCGGGAAGTAGATCACCAGGTCTCCCGGGCGCAGTTCCTTCAGCTCGATCCTCGGCAGCCGGGCCCACTGCTCCTGGCTGGTCCGGGGGATCGGGGTGCCGGCGTGTGACCAGGCCTCGGACGTCAGACCCGAGCAGTCGTACGTCCTCGGGCCCTCCGCGCCCCATTCGTACGGTTTCCCGAGCTGGCGCCGGGCGTACTCCAGGGCCTTCCCGCCCACCGCGGTCGGCCTGCGTTCCGCCTCGCCCAGCGCGCCTGAGGTGGTCAGCTCCTCCTGCGCCTTCGCCACCCCCTTCTCCTCGAACTCGGCCAGCCGGGCGAGCTGTTCGGCGGTGAGGGAGGCGAGGAGCTCCTCCACGTCGGCGAGCTTCCTGCGTACGTCGTCCCGGTCCTTCTTCTGCCGGGCCGCGAGGGTGAGTTGGTCGTCCAGGGCCTTGCGGGCCACGCGGGCGAGGGCGTCGGCCCGGTGCTCGGTGCCGGTGAGGCGGCCCACCGTCTTCGCCCGCTCCCTGGCCAACTGGCCGATGACATGGCCCTGTTCGAGCGCGTGCTGGGGGTCGCGGGCGAGCAGGAGGCGGACGTAGGGGGAGATGCCGGTGACGCTCTGGTACTGCTGGCGGGCCAGCCGCCCCGCGGCACCCCGGCTGTCGTGGAGGGAGAGCCGAGCCCGGGAGAGCGCGGTGTCCAGGCGGGTCACCTCGGCGCGCTTCTCCCGCAGCTTCTCCTCGGTGGCGTTGTAGGTCTCGGTGGCCTGCTCGGCCTCCTGATACAGCCGCTGAAGATCCGTCAGCAGCTCGGCGACGGTCCGCTCACCCGGCTCCGTCACGCTCCGCTCACCGGGCTCGGCATCGGTCCCGCCCGGCTCGGCATCGGTCCGCTCCCGCGGCTCGGCCACGGTCCGCTCGCTGGGCTCCGGCACGGGTGCGGCCGCCGCCGGCAGTGGTGCGAGGACCGTGCCGGCCGCCACGGCCGCCGTACACACCAGACGCAGAAGCCTTCCTGACACGTCATCACCTCCCGTGCGGAGCAGCCCCTCTGTTCCGCACGGCGAGCATCAGGCGGTGCTCAGTTCTTCGCGCGCCGGGTGTGGGCGGTTCGGCGCAACCTCGTCACCCGTCGGTGTCGGCCGGCTTGTCGGGCTTGCCTGGGTCACCGGGCTTGCCGGGCTTGCCGGGCTTGGACCAGGGCCACTTCAGCCCGCCGTCCGCATCGCCCTCGGGTGCGTACGCGTACTTCCACCCCTTCTGGATCCCCAGTTTGGTGTGCCCCCTCGGCACCCGGTGGTACACCAGCACGGTGGGCGGGCCGCCGGCCGCGTCGGGGACTGGGATGCGGTACGTCTTCGGGGGGTGGCCCGTCGGTCCCAGCAGCACGGGCAGCACCCGGCCGTCCATGGGGCCGCCCTCGAAGGGGGTGTCTTCGCTCTTCACGGCACCAGTGTCAGCCATCCGCCGCGAGGGCCGTGACCAGCGCGGCGGTCTGCGGGTCACGGTTCGCGGTCACGGAGAGCACGGCGACGAACTGCTCGACCAGCCAGTCCCGCAGCTCCGCCACGGGGGGCTGCTTGCCCTCGTCGAGCCAGATCAGCGAGGCCGCCTCCACCGCGGTGATCCACATCCGTACGGTCATGCGGAGCCTGAGGCCGGGCTCGGCGACGCCTAGGTGGCTGAGGATGTGCTCGGCGGCGGCCCGTCGTACGCCGTCCACGATGGCCGTGGTCCGGGACGTCTCGACGACGCTGCCGCCCTGGAGCAGGGCGCTGAAACCGGCGTCGTGCTCGTCGACGAAGGCGACATAGCGGTCGAGGGCGCGGGACAGGCGGACGAGGAGGGGCCCTTCACGGGGTTCGTCGAAGCACTGCTCCAGCTCCTCGGCGGCGGACCTCAGCGCGGCCTCGTAGAGCTGCTGCTTGCCGCCGGGGAAGTACCGGTAGACCAGCGGCCGGGAGACTCCGGCCGCTTCCGCCACGTCGTCCAGGGACACGTCCTCGGGGGCGCGGTGCGCGAAGAGGCCGAGGGCGGCCTCCAGAAGCTGACTGCGTCGCTCCTCGACACTGAGACGGCGGTAGGCGGGCGCGGCAGGGGTCATGGATGCAGCGTAGTCCGGCGTCCGCGGGCGCGTCGTGGCTGGTCGTGACCGCGCTGGAAACCCGGTGGCTCCGGCGGCGGCCGCCTGAGTAGGGTCGGCCGGTGCCCGAACTGAGGCGGCTGCATGCCCGTCACGCCCCGGCGGTCCTGGCCTTCGAGCTGGCGAACCGCGCCTACTTCGCGGCCTCGATCACCGACCGGGGTGACGCCTTCTTCGAGCACTTCACCGACCGCTTCGACGCGCTGCTGGCCGAGCAGGAGGCCGGGGTCTGCGCCTTCCACGTCCTCCTCGACGAGGACGGCTCGGTGCTCGGCAGGTTCAACCTGCTCGACATGGAGGACGGTACGGCGGTGCTCGGCTACCGGGTCGCCCAGCACGCGGCGGGCCGGGGCGTGGCGACGGCGACCGTACGGGACCTGTGCCGGCTGGCACCGGCCCGGTACGGCCTGCGCACCCTGCGGGCGGCCGTCGCCCACCAGAACCCCGCGTCCCGGAAGGTCCTGACCCGCGCCGGCTTCCTCCCGACGGGCCCGGCCGGCCCGGCGGACCTCGGCGGCAAGCAGGGCACCTGGTACCGACGCGAGCTGACACTCCCGGCGGAGGAGCGGGAGGACGACAACCCTCACTGACCGGGAGCTCAGGCGCTCAGGCCAGCAATCCCGACGACCGCCACAACCGCCGCCCCGCACCCCGCAGCACGCCGATGTCGTCCAGGAAGTCGGTCAGCCGCTTCGCGCCGGTCTGCATGACCTCCTTGCGGTGGCCGCTCGCCTTCACCTGGGCCAGCGCCTCCCGCCGGTTGAGGCCCACGTTCGTGTAGACCTCGGGGTTCACGAAGGCCACCGAGAACACCCGGGCGAACTCACCGGAGGTGACCCGGGTGAACTCCTGCGACCACCGCGGGGCGGTCAGCATCTGGCGCCGCAGCTCCTCGCGGGCGTACCGCACATGGCGGGCCTCCTCCACGACATGGATCCGCGTCACGCCCCGGACCAGCGACTGCACCCGCTCGTCGGGGAAGGTCAGCCGCTGCATCCAGTCGAGGACCTCCTCGCCGAGCAGTGTCGCGGTGAAGGACCCCGGGGTCGTGGAGATCGTCTTGAACAGCCGCCCCAGCTGCTGGTGGGCCCGGCTCACCGGATACCAGGGCGTCCCGCCGCGCGAGATCAGCCGCGCGAACATCTTGGAGTGCCGGCACTCGTCCTCGATCTCGGTGAGCGCGTACCGCACATGCGCGCTCGTGGCCGCCTTGTCGTAGATGTGACGGCACAGCAGCTGCATGAGGATGATCTCGAACCAGATCCCGAGCGAGGCCAGCGCCGCCGCCTCGTGCTGGGAGAGCAGGATGCGCTGCTCCTCGCTCATCCGCTTCCACATCGGGGTGTCATAGAGCGAGACCAGTTCCGGGGGCCAGAACCACTTGCCCTCCTCGAAGGGCGCGTCCCAGTCCAGCT
This sequence comes from Streptomyces sp. NPDC057253, assembly GCF_042669125.1. Lineage (NCBI taxonomy): Bacteria > Bacillati > Actinomycetota > Actinomycetes > Kitasatosporales > Streptomycetaceae > Streptomyces > Streptomyces sp. NPDC057253. Next base: position 36,877 of record NZ_JBHUXV010000072.1, read on the forward strand.
CCTCGTCCGGGTCGAAGGAGTGCTTCGCGGAAGAGTCGAGCAGCCGCTCGGCCACCTGCTCCCGGTCCTTGAGCAGACCGAGCGCGTCACGCAGCCCTGCGAGCGCGTCGACTTCTGTCAGACTCGTCATGGCCTTTATGAGACTGGATGTCAGCAAGGCCGTCAATCCCTTGCGCAGGACTTGTTGACCCGGCGTCTACAAAGGGGCAGCCTGCGGGACATGCCGACTTTCGACCTGTACACCACGGATCCCGGGGACCCCCACTGGCAGGTACCGGCGACGGGCCAGGCCCGTTTCAGCTGGGAGTACGACGACGGCCGCGACCGCCTGCTGGCTCTGTACCAGAAGGGCAAGGACAAGCAGTGGGACGGTCAGAAGCGCATCGACTGGGAGCTGGAGGTCGATCCCCACGACCCCCTCGGCACCCCCGACGAGTCCATCTCCCTTTACGGCACCAAGTACTGGGCGAAGTTCACCGAGAAGGACAAGGGCGAGCTCCGCAAGCACCTCGCCTCCTGGCAGTTCAGCCAGTTCCTGCACGGCGAGCAGGGCGCGATGGTGTGCGCCGCGCGGATCGTGGAGTCCGTGCCCGACCTCGACGCCAAGCTCTACTCGGCGACCCAGGTGATGGACGAGGCCCGGCACGCGGAGATCTACGGCCGCTTCCTGCACGAGAAGATCGGGATGCTGTACCCGATCAACGACAACCTCCAGTCGCTGCTCGGCGACACCCTCCGGGACTCCCGCTGGGACATGCCGTACCTCGGCATGCAGGTCCTCATCGAGGGCCTGGCGCTGGCCGCGTTCGGCATGATCCGCGACACCACCGACAAGCCGCTGCCGAAGCAGATCCTCGCGTACGTCATGCAGGACGAGGCCCGGCACGTGGCCTTCGGGCGGATGGCGCTGCGGGACTACTACCGGCAGCTCTCCGACGCCGAACTGCGCGAGCGCGAGGAGTTCGTCATCGAGGGCTGCTACCTGATGCGCGACCGGCTGCGCGGGGTCGAGGTCCTGGAGAACTTCGGCATCCCCACGGCCGAGGCCGAGGAGTACGCCGAGCGCTCCGAGTTCCTCGCCCTCTTCCGCCGGTTGCTCTTCTCCCGGATCGTCCCCTGCGTCAAGGACATCGGCCTGTGGGGCAAGCGCCTCCAGCAGGCCTACGTCGACATGGGCGTCTTCGAGATGGGCGACTCCAACCTCGACCTCCTCATGGCCCAGGACGAGGAGATCGCCGAGAAGCTGGACGCGGAGCGGTTCGCGGCGGAGGAGCGGCAGCGGGTCGCGGAGGTGCGGGAGGCGATCGAGGCGGGGGCGAGCGAGTGAGACGGGCGAGTGAGACGGGCGGCGAGTGCGACGGGCCGAAGGTCAGCGCCAGTCGTAGGCCTTGACCGGCGGTTCCAGCGGCCCGCTCTTCCTGCCGACCCACAACAGGCGGTCGCCGTGCAGGTGGAGCGTGTACGGCTCGTCCTCCTTCACCCGCAGCCTGCGCCGCGCCACCCGACGGCCGTCGGCGGGGTCGAGCACCTCGACCTCGCACCGCCACGCGACGGCCTCCTCGTGCTCGTGCTTGTAGTGCCTGAGCGCCACCACATGGCCGCGGTGGGAGGTGAGCGCGTCCAGGCCCCAGCCGTCGTCCCACGTCCACAGGTGCCGTCCCGTCGACAGCGAGAAACCCGCCGGTCGGGACAGGTGTTCGGTCGACGGCACGCTGACGAGCGTCACCAGGGTGTCCCCGGCCCAGGTGGCCCACGGCCGGCCGTCGGCGATGCGCCAGGACCCGCCCGCCACGACCGTGGAGCCGTCTCCCGCCGACGAGAACTCCGCGACCGTGTTCCCGTCCGCGTCCAGCCGGACCAGACAGTCCGTGCCCCGGCGTCCCTCGCCCTCGACGGAGACCAGCAGAGGGTCGGCGCGGACGAGATCCGCCTTCTCCACGGGACCGTCGACGGCCAGCGGCCTCTTCCAGAGCACGCTGCCGTCGGCGACGGAGACCGCCCGCACGGTCGCGGCCCCCGCGCGCAGGGTGACCACGAAGAGCCGCTCTCCCGCGGCCCGGATCCGCACGTGGTGGTCGTGGCCGGGCTGCATGACCCACACCTGTCGTCCGGTACGGCGGTCCAGCGCGACGACGGCCTCCCCCGTGGCGACCATCGCCAGCTCACCGGAGAGGGCGACAGAGCCGGGCCGGAGTCCGGAGCGGTGGTGCCAGAGCTCGTCGAGGTTCCGTGGGACCGTCCACAGCGCCTGGCCGGACGTCAGGTCGAGAGCGGTGACGCGGGCCTGCTTCTGCCCCCCGTGGGTGTCCGGCCAGTGGACCAGCAGGCCGACGCCGTCGACCGCCTCGTCGGTCATGGCCGCCAGCACGTCCCGCCCCGGCACCACCCAGCTCCAGCGCTCCTGGCCGGTCCCGATGTCGAAGGCCCGCAGCCGGTCGAAGGTGGCCCTGACCACGAGCCCCTCGTGCAGCAGGCTGCCCAGCGCCTCGGCGTCCGCCCGGCCGGTGTGCGCGGCCTGCCACACCGGCTTCAGCTTCCGCCACCGCCGCTTGGGAAGCCACACCGACTCCGGCGCCCTGTCCTCGTACACGCGTCCCCCACCCCAGAAGAACCGATGCCGAGGGCAGCGTACGGGGCCTGGTCTAGGCCGGGCAGCCCAGGTCGTCCGGGAGCTCCAGGGCCACGGCCGGCTCGGCCCCCTGCGCCGGGAACGGCGTCCGCAGGGTGAAGGCGTACGGCGTCGGGCCGTTGGTGCGCAGGTGCAGCAGGCGGGACTCGGCCTCGGCGACCGTGGGGCGGTGGCCCGCCGGGACCCACCACAGGGCCACCATGGCCTCCTGGACCCGCTCGAAGAACTCCCGGCGGCGGGCGAGCATCTCGCGGTGCCGCCCCTGGTACATGTAGGCCGTCAGCGCCTCGGCGTCCCGCCACACCGACATGTTGATGATCAGCCACTCGTCGCCGAACACGGCGATGTCCGTGGCGTCGCCCTCCTCGCTCTGCAACCGCCACACGAACCCGTCGGCGGCGTCCGCGTCGGCGTTCACGGGGTCGAGGTTGTCGACGAAGGGCTTCAACTGCGCTGAGTCCAGCGGGGCTCTGAGTCGGCCGATGTTCACCTGGGCGAGTTGGTAAGAGGCGGTTCCAGTCATGGACCGAACGTTAGGTCGGTGCGCCCGACCGCCTCAAGCCCCGTCTCACTCCTTGGAGTTGAGCACCGCCTCCATCACCGCCCGGGCGATCGGGGCCGCCACCCCGCCCCCGGTGATGTCCCCCCGGTCGGCCGCCGCGTCCTCCACCACCACGGCCACCGCCACCGCGGGCTCCACGTCCCGGTCGCCCTGCGCCCAGGAGACGAACCAGGCGTACGGCGTCCCCGCGTTGCCGATGCCGTGCTGGGCGGTGCCGGTCTTGCCGCCGACGGTGGCGCCCGGGATGGCGGCATTGGTGCCGGTGCCCTCCGTGACCACCTGCGTCATGAGCTCCCTCAGCTGTGCGGCGGTCGACGGGTACATCGCCTGCCGCGCCGGCCGCGGGCCCGCCGTCGCCACCGTGGAGCCGCCGGCCGTCGTGGTCCGCTCCACCAGGTACGGCGTGCGGATCTGGCCGCCGTTGGCGACCGCCGCCGAGACCATCGCCATCTGGAGCGGGGTCGCCCGGGTGTTGTACTGGCCGATCGACGACAGGGCCAACTGCGCCTTGTCGACGGCCGGGTCGAAGGTGGACCGGGCCACCGAGAAGGGGATCCGCAGCGCGTAGTCGTTGAAGCCGAACGCGTGCGCGGTGGCCGTCATGTCACCAACCCCCACGTCCACCCCCAGCTTCGCGAACACCGTGTTGCACGACCACCGGAACGCCTCCCGCAGCGAGAGGTCCTCACAGCCCTCGGACTCGTTGGTCAGCGAGGTCCGGGTACCCGGCAGGGTGTACGGCGCGGGCGAGTCCGTCGGCTCGTCCAGATCCGTCACGACACCCGCGTCCAGGGCGGCGGCCGCGGTGACCACCTTGAACGTCGAACCCGGCGGATAGGTCTGCCGTACCGCCCGGTTGAGCATCGGCTTGTCCCGGTCCGCGTTGAGCCGGGCCCAGGACCGGCCCACCCCCGGGTCGTTGCCCGACAGCACCTCCGGGTCGTACGACGGCGAGGACACCAGGGCCAGGATCCGGCCCGTCGCCGGCTCCACGGCCGCCACCGCGCCCTTGCGCCCGGCGAGCCCGCGGAAGGCCGCCTGCTGCGCGGCCCCGTTGATGGTGGTGACGACGTCCCCGCCCGGGTTGCGCCGCCGCGTGAAGTCGTTCCACAGCGGGAACGGCGTCAGCAGCGGGTCCGAGCCGGAGAGGACCCCGTCCTCGGTGTGCTCCAGCAGGGTCGTGCCGTACTCCTGCGAGGCGAAGCCGGTCACCGGGGCGAACAACGGCCCGTTCGCGTACGTCCGTTCGTAGCGCAGCTGCTCCCCGGTGTCCCGGGATCCGGTGACCGGCCGCCCGTCGACCAGGATGTCGCCGCGCCGCAGCCCGTAGCGGGCGATGTTCTCGCGGCGGTTGGCCGGGTTCTCGTCGTGGGCGCCGGCCTCGAAGACCTGGACCCGGGCGGCGTTGACCAGCAGCGCGATCAGCAGCAGGGCGCTGAAGCAGGCCGCGTGCCGGATGTAGCGGGTCATGCCGGGACCGCTCGCGCTCATGGGGCCTCCGTCCCGTCGTACTGGCCGCGGGCCGAGTCGCTCACCCGGATCAGCAGGGCGACGATCGCCCAGTTGGTGACGACCGACGAGCCGCCCTGCGCGAGGAACGGCATCGCCATGCCGGTGAGCGGGATCAGCCCGCCCACCCCGCCCGCGATCACGAACACCTGGAGCGCCACGATCGAGGCCAGCCCGGTCGCCAGCAGCCGCCCGAACGGGTCGCGCAGGGACAGGCCGGCCCGGTAGCCGCGCTCCACGAGCAGGGCGTACAGCAGGAAGATCGCGGACAGGCCGGCCAGCCCGAGCTCCTCGCCGGCCGTGGCCAGGATGAAGTCCGACTTCGCCGCGAAGCCGATCAGGACGGAGTGGCCGAGCCCGAGCCCGGTGCCGAGGATCCCGCCCGCCGCGAAGGAGAACAGCGACTGGGCGAGCTGGTTGGGGCCCAGGCCCGCCTCGATCGACGCGAACGGGTGCAGCCAGTCCTCCACCCGGCTGTGCACATGCGGCTCCAGCCAGCCCACGGCGAAGGCGCCGACGGCGGCCAGCAGCAGCCCCAGCGCGATCCAGCCGGTGAGCCCGGTGGCGACGTACAGCAGCACCACGAACAGTCCGAAGAACAGCAGCGAGGTCCCGAGGTCCCGCTCGAGGACCAGGACGCCCACGCTGATCAGCCAGATGGCGAGCAGCGGGCCGAGGACCCGCCCGGTGGGCAGCTGGAGCCCCCACAGCCGGCGCCCCGCGAACGCCAGCGCGTTGCGGTTCGCGGCCAGGTAGGCGGCGAAGAACACCGCGAGCAGCACCTTCGCGAACTCGCCGGGCTGGATGGAGAATCCGGCGATCCTGATCCAGATGCGGGCGCCGTTCACGGACGGGAAGAGGATCGGCAGGATCAGCAGGACCAGCGCGGCGGCCACACAGACGTACGCGTACCGCTGGAGCACCCGGTGGTCGCGCAGCGCCAGCACGACCACGATGAACAGGGCCACCCCCACCGTGGACCACACCAGCTGGGTGGGGGCCGCGCGGTCGCCGGGCGTCTCCAGGTCGAGCCGGTAGATCAGCACCAGGCCCAGGCCGTTGAGCAGCACCCCGATGGGCAGCAGCAGCGGATCGGCGTCCGGGGCCCGCAGGCGTACGGCGAGATGCGCGAGGAGCGCGAGCACGCCGAGCCCGGCGCCGTAACCGGCGGCGCCGGGCGGGAGGGTGCCCTGCCGGGCGAGGCCGACCGCGCAGTAGCCGTACACGCAGAGCAGGACGGCGAGGACGATGAGGGCCAGTTCGATGCCACGGCGCCGGGGCAGGCGTACCGCGGAAGCGGGGGTGTCCGCGGGGGCCACGGTGGTTCCGGCCTTGGTCATGTCCGGAACTTACCCAAATATCATGGGTTGTCTGCGCTGTTTCCGGGTGGTGTCAGCACCGGCGTGGCGAGGGCCCGAGGTCCCTGATGTACCGGGCCGAACCCCAGGCCCAGGTGCCGTCGGTGAGCAGGTACCACTGGCGGTTGCCCTGGACGCTCTGGCCGTCGGTCCGGCAGAAGATCGAGACGACCTCTCCCCGCTGGGCGAACCGGATGATCTGTCCGCCCCGGTTGGGCGCGCTGCGCAGGGCGAGCGAACTGGCCGTCACGACGCCTCGGTACAGCCGCTGGTTGCTGTTCTGGGGCCAGCTCTGGTTCTGGCTCTGGTTCTGGTGGCTCGCCGAGTCGCCCCGGGGGTCGCCGTCCCACTCGTCGGCCATGGCGGCGGGCACGGCGAGGGCCGAGACGGCGAGGGCGCCGGCGGTGACGGCTATGGAGAAACGAGAGCGCAGGGACATGGGGGACCTCCGTGGGAGGGGCGACAAACCTGACTGTTCGCCACGTTAGGAGGCGTGCATCCAGGCCGCCTTTCCAACTGGGCCATAGGTGAAGCGCCCCTGAAGGGGCGCGGGGAACGGCGCGAGAAGCCCCACCAGCCGTAAGCCCGCCAACTACCGCAGCACCAACGTCGCGACCGCCCCACCGTCCACCGCGTTCGAGAACGAAAGCCGCGCCCCCAACACCTCCGCCTGCCCCACCGCGATGGTCAACCCCAGCCCGTGCCCCCGAGCCCCACCCTCCGTCCGGAACCGCTGCGGCCCATGCGCGACCAGATACTCCGGAAACCCGTCCCCGTGATCCCGCACGCTCACCACAGGCCCGTCCACCGTCAAGGACACCGGCCCTCGGCCATGACGATGGGCATTCGCGACGAGATTCCCCAGCACCCGCTCCAACCGCCGCCGATCCGTCTCCACCACGACATCCCGCAGTACGACGACCTCGGTCTCCGTCCCCGACGCACGCACCACCCGCTTGGCCAGTGCCCCCAACGGCTCGGTATCGAGCTCGACCGTCTCCCGCCCGGTGTCGAGGCGCGAGATCTCCAGCAGATCCTCCGTCAGCGTCCGCAACGCCCCCACCCGGTCCCGCACCAGCTCCGTGGGCCGCCCCGGCGGCAGCAGCTCGGCGGCCGCGTGCAGTCCAGTGAGCGGCGTGCGCAACTCGTGCGCCACGTCCGCGGTGAACCGCTGCTCGCTCAGCAGCTTGCCCTGGAGGGACGCCGCCATGGAGTCCAGCGCGGCGGCCACCGCGGCCACCTCGTCCTGCGGCCGCGACGGATCCTGCGTCCGGGGGTCGTCGACCCGCGCGTCGAGGTCGCCGGCAGTGATCCGCCGGGCCACCCGGGCGGTCGTGTGCAGCCGCCGCGTCACCCGGGTGACCGCGAACGCCCCCACCATCAGCGTCGCCGTGATCGCCAGCCCCGACGACCACAGGATCGCCCGGTCCAGGCCCGCGATCGTGCGCGCACCCTGCGAGTAGTCGACCTCCACGGCCAGCGCCCGGTCGCCGTCCGCCGGACCGGCCGCCCACATCGTGGGGCGCCCGCGGTGCTCGCCGACCATCGTGCCGCGGTCCCCGGCGACCGCCAGCGCCCGCAGCGACCCGGGAAGGTCCGGCGGATCCACCCCGGCGTCCCACTTCAGCGTGTCCCCGGCCTCGTACGCCGCTGTCGCGTCCCGGAGCCGGCCGAGCGCCAGGTCACGGGCCTCGCCGACGGTCTGGTTGGTCACCGAGACATGCACCAGGACACCGAGCAGCGCGGCGAGGGCGCAGCACATCACGGTGATGAAGACGGCCGCCTTCACGGCGAGCGTGCCGGACCAGCGGGGGAGTCTCATCGCGCGCTCGCGGAAGGACCGGGGGAACGCCCCTCCAGCCCCGAGCGCAACATCTCGTCGTGCGTCAGGAGCATCGACTTCTGCTGCTGGTCCCAGGTCCACTGGAGCCGGTACTCGTATCCGGCCACCTCGGACGGCGAGCGGATGATCACGGACCGTCCGGCCAGCTCGACCCCGCTGACCGCGTCCTCCCAGCGCATGACCCGCACGAGCCGGTGCTTCTGCACGGTGTAGACGCGTACGGCGGTGACGTTCCCGGGCAGCTGCCGGAAGCCCAGCGTCAGGTCGGTGTGCCCGTCACCGGTCAGGTCGCGGTAGTACGGCTCCAGGACGGGACACCGTTTCCCGGCCGCGCCCTTCCTGCCGCAGTCCGCCATTCGCCGCAGCGTCTCGACGTACCCCCCGTTCTCGTAGTCGCTAGCGTCCTCCTTGATCTCGGCGCGTACGACGGCGACCGGGTCCACCCGGCGGATGTCGTCGTGGGGCACGGCGATGCCGGCCACGACCTCCGACTCCACCTCCCCGACCTCGAAGGCGGGACTGGCGGCGGGCGTCAGCTGCGGCCACAGCCGGTCCGGGCTGATCGCGGTCGGCGTCGAGCCCGCCCCCACCAGACCGCCCGCGTCGCCACAGCCCGCCACGGCCGCGAGCAGCAGGGCTGTGACGGCGGCGGCACGGGTCGTACGGGACGCGCGGCGGGCGGGTGGCACTGTGCTCCAGGGTGGTTCGGGGCGGTTCGGTTCGAGGCGGGGCGAGACGGGGCGGGGCGGGGTGTCGGACGCGGGGGTGTCGGGCGCGGGGGGTGTCGGCGCCCGACCACTTTATTCGTGTGGAAGTCCTTTTTGCGTCCCGGCCCGGGCGGCGCTACTCGGTCAGCTCCTCCAGCAGCCGGGCCGTCGACAGCCCTGCCTGGAGGTACTCGACGAACAGTTCGTTGTGCAGCGCCCAGGGCGAGCGGCGGCCCCGGATCAGCCGGATCGCCTCGTCGACCGCATGCCCCCTGCGGACCAGGGCGTGTGCGACGACCAGCCCCGAGCGGTTGTAGCCGTGGTAACAGCGGACGAGGACCTTGCGGCCCTCGTCCAGTGCGTCGTTCGCGGCCTGCGCCAGCCGCATCACGCCCGCGAGCTGGGTGCCGTCCAATGGGCCGTCCGGAATCGGCCACACATGGTGCTCCACGCCGGGATCGGGACCGTGCCCCGGCAGCCTGAGCAGCGTCTGCACGACATCGAACTCGTCCCGTACGACGGCGAACTCCCGCTGTCCGGACAGGCCCTGGAACTCGTGGCCGCCCATCCACAGCCCGGGCACGATCTCGTTCCACGCCCGCTCCGGAGCCGGTACATCGGGTTGCTTCCTGCGGGTCCGCAACAGCGCCTCCCCAAGCCCCTGCGCCAAGCCCTGCATCTCACGGCAACTCATTACGACTCACCCCAAAGGTAACCGGCTTCTTGCCTGCGCAGCACCCCGCCTGTTCCCATGGTCCGTGGGGTGATGGTGCATGAGCGGACTGCGCGTCGTACCGACCTGGCGCCATGGTCAGGAGCGGCTCTACGTCTGCCTCACGGATGGCAGGAACATCGCCTGGTACGACCGTGAGGCGGCCCGGATCAACCTGCTGAGCGAGGACCGCAGAGAGGATGTGCTGGACGTCCTCGGGCCCTTCCTCACCGGCCCGGTGGCGGTGGGTCCGCCCCCGGTGCCGACGCCCGCCGAACTGGCCCGGCTCACCCTCCACCCGGACGACGACCTCGCGCCGAACCGCCCCGGAGAGGCCCTCCAGATCGCCCTGGACCGCGACCCCGGGCCCGGGCACCGGATCCGCCGCGACCCGCGCCGGCGCGCCCTGGAGGCCGAACAGACGGTGGGCGAGGCGCTGGACCGTCTCGACGGGGCGGGCTGGCACACCCTGCACTCCGTGCCGCTGCCGGGCGGCGACCGCGTCCACCACCTGGTGATCGGTCCCGGCGGTCTGTACGCCGTCCACGCCCTGTACGCCCGCAAGCAGCGGGTGACCGTCGCCGACCCGATGGTCTCCCTGGGCCGCCGGGACCCCCACCCCCTGCTCCGCCGAGTCCGAGCCGACGCCGACCGAGCCTCCTACGCCCTCACAGCCGAGGTCCACCCGGTCCTGGCCCTGGTAGCCCCCTCCGACATCACCCTCCCCCTCCCACCCCGAGACCTCCAGATCCTCCCGGACACGGCCCTCGATTCCCTCTCCCGCCAGGGCGGAGTCCTGAAACCGGCGGACGTGGAGGCGCTGCACGCGATGGCAAGAGACCGCCACACGTGGGCAAAGGTCTGACGCAGGCGCCTCCGCGGCCGGAGCCGAGCCTCGAACTCGGGCTGGGGGTGAGGTGCGTGGGCGGGCTTGGGGGTGGAATGGTCTGGGCCGGGCGTAAAAGCGGGCTGGGATTGGGGCTGGACCGCGCGTGAAGGTGCAACCGGTCCGGACACAGGGGCCGGACATGAAGCGCGAGGGCCTGGGCTGTGGGCTGTGGGCTGTGGGCCTGGAGCGTGAGGGGCTGGGCTCTGGTCTGGGCTTGAGCGGGGGGCCTGGGGCTGGGCTGCGTTGGGCGTGAAAACGCGCGGGGCCCGGGGCTGGGCTGCGTTGGGAGGGAAACCGCGCGGGGGCTTGGGCCTGGGCTGCGTTGGAAAGCGCACGGAGGGGGCTTGGGGTCGGGGCTGGGGCGGGCGGGCGGGCACCTGCGCGTGTGCCTAGGGCTGGCCTGAAACTCGGGCCGGGCGTGGCGGTGCACCTGGGCATCCGGGCGTGGGCCGTGGGCCGAGGCGCCCACATCCCGACTCACGCCCCCCGCAACCCCCTAGGGGCGCGGGGAACTGCGCGACAAGCCCCCACCAACCCGCACCCGCCCACGATCCGAACCCGGCACCCCCCGTAGGCCCCGGCTCAAGCCCAGCGCAGCTGCCCGCGGGGAACTGCGCGACAAGCCCCCACCAACCCGCACCCGCCCACGAAACCGAACCCGCCACCCCCGTAGGCACTGTCACAACGGCAACCGAGAAGCCCGCCCACCATCCAGCAACGGAGCCAACAGGTCCCCGTAGTCCTGAACCCGAGGCGCCACGTCCCCCGCCTGAAAGGCCAGCCGCCCAGGCGCCCCGCACCCCTCGACCTCGCCCCACGTGACCGGCGCAGACACCAACGGCTCCGCCCGCGCCCGCAGGGTGTACGGCGTCGCCGTCGTCTTCCGCGCAGCGTTCTGGCTCCAGTCCACGAACACCTTCCCCGGCCGCAGATTGCGCGTCATCCGATGCAGAGCAAGCCGCGGCAGCGCCCGCTCCGCCTCAACGGCCAGCCGCTTCGCGTACTCCGACACCTGATCGGACGACGCCCCCCGCACCGCCGCCAGCAGATGCAGCCCCTTCGACCCCGCCGTCTTCGGGTACGCCTCGATCCCGTCCGCAGCCAACCGCTCCCGAAGCCACAGCGCGACCTCACAGCACTCGACGATCGTCGCCGGCGCCCCCGGATCGAGGTCGAGGATCAGCCGGTCGGCCTCCTCGGGCGCATCGACCAGCCACTGATGCGTGTGGAACTCGGTGACCAGGTTCGCCGCCCACATCAGGCTCGCCAGATCCTGGACCAGCACCATCCGCGCCGGCCCCTCGGAGCGGGGCACCTCCGCCGTGGTGACCCAGTCGGGCGTACCCGGAGGGACGTTCTTGGTGAAGAACACCTGCCCCTCGGGCCCGTCCGGATAGCGCAGGAAGGAGACGGCACGGTCACGCAGATGGGGGAGCAGGACCTCGGCGGTGGTGGCGTAGTAGTGGAGCAGCTCGCCCTTGGTGAAGCCGGTGGCCGGATACAGCACCTTCTCCAGATTGCTGAGCGCGAGCCGTCGCCCCTCCACCTCTGTGATCGGCGTCATACGATGAGAATCTCACGCATACAGGCCCAAAACGCCTCAATCCCCCAGGAAGGGTGCTGCTGGTGAGATCCATATGGAACGGCGCCATCTCGTTCGGCCTGGTCAGCATCCCCATCAAGCTGGTCAACGCCACCGAGAGCCACTCGATCTCCTTCCGCCAGATCCACACCGAGGACGGCGGACGGGTCCGCTACCGCAAGGTCTGCGAACTGGAGGACCGGGAGATCACCCAGTCGGAGATCGGCAAGGGCTACGAGGACGCGGACGGCACGATCATCCCGATCACCGACGAGGACCTGGCCCACCTGCCGCTCCCGACGGCGAAGACGATCGAGATCGTCGCCTTCGTGCCGGCCGACCGGATCGACCCGCTCCAGATGGACGCCTCGTACTACCTCCAGGCGGGCGGCGCCCCCGCGGCCAAGCCGTACACCCTGCTCCGGGAGGCCCTCAAGCGCAGCAACAAGGTCGCCATCGCCAAGTTCGCGCTGCGCGGCCGGGAGCGCCTCGGGATGCTGCGCGTGGTGGAGGACGCCATCGCGCTGCACGGACTGCTGTGGCCGGACGAGGTCCGCGCGCCCGAGGGACTCGCCCCCGACACCAAGGTCACGGTCAGCGACAAGGAACTCGACCTGGCCGACGCCCTGATGGACACCCTCGGCGAGATCGACCTGGACGACCTGCACGACGAGTACCGCGAGGCCCTGGAGGAGGTCGTCGCCGCGAAGGCCGCGGGCGAGGCCCCACCGGAGGCCCCGGAACCGGCCCGCAGCGGCAAGGTGCTCGACCTCATGGCCGCGCTGGAGAAGAGCGTGCGGGAGGCGAAGGAGTCGCGGGGCGAGGAGCCGGGCGAGGTCAGACAGCTGCCGCAGCGGAAGTCGGCGAGGACGGCACCGAAGCAGACCGGCGGCAAGAAGTCGACCGCGAAGGCCACCCCCGCGAAGAAGACGGCCGCGGCCAAGAGGTCGACGGCGAAGTCGACGGCGAAGTCGACGGCCGGGTCCGCCCAGGGGACGAAGAAGACGGCGTCGGCGAAGAAGGCGACGAGCGCCAAGAAGACGGCGACGAAGAAGACGACCGCCCGGAAACGGACCGCCTGACCTGCACAGTGCCGTCGGCATTGCGCAGGCCAGGCCGGCCTCGACAGCCGTCGGTCAGTCGACGACCTTCGCGGACTCGATGATCACCGGCTGCGTCGGCACGTCACCGTGACCGCGGCTGCTGCCGGTCCGTACGCCCTTGATCTGGTCGACGACGTCCTGGCCCTCGACGACCTTGCCGAACACGGTGTAGCCCCAGCCGTTCGGGCTCTTGGCCGTGAAGTTGAGGAACTCGTTGTCCGAGACGTTGATGAAGAACTGGGCGGTCGCCGAGTGCGGGTCGCTGGTGCGCGCCATCGCCACGGTGTACGCCGCGTTCTTCAGACCGTTGTCGGCCTCGTTCGGAACCGGCGCGAGGGTGGGCTTCTGCACCATGTCCGCGGTGAAGCCACCGCCCTGGACCATGAAACCGTTGATCACCCGGTGGAAGATCGTGCCGTCGTAGTGCCCGTTGCCGACGTACTTCAGGAAGTTCTCGACGGTCTTGGGTGCCTCGGCGTCGGCCAGCTCGAGGACGATGCGGCCGAAGTTTGTGGTCAGCTCGACCCTGGACATGGGAATCGTCCCTTTCTGGTGGGGCATGACCGAAGCATCTTGTCACACGGCCCCGCGAGGCCGGCGACCTCAGGGAACGCTCCCGGCCGGGGGGAGGCCCGACGGTGTCGGGACGGTCGTCTGCTTGGAGGGGGCCGTCGACGGCACCGGCGACACCGGGCCGGCGCTGCCGCTCGGAGAACTGCTCGGCGGATCGCTCGGGGAACCGCTCGGGCGGCCGCTCGACGGCGCCATCGGCACCGAGGAGCGGTCGGGACCCGTACCGGGCAACGCCGCCATGACTCCCGCCGCGACGACGGCCGCCACCAGGGCCCCCACGGCGCCCGAGACCGCCGTACGACGGCGTCGGATCCGTCGGCCGCCCACGACCGCCGCGTCGATGACGCTGGGGAAGGCCGGCTCCCGCGAACCGTCGAGGATGACCTCGAAGGCGCCGCGCACGACGTCGTTCTCCTCGTCCGCGCCGTGCCTTCCGTGCCTGCCGTACCCGTCGGACATCTCCCCCCTCACCTCCCGCTCGTCTCGCCGGCCAGGCCCTCGACGAGCCCGCGCAGCCGGACCAGCCCGCGCGCGCTCTGGCTCTTGACCGTGCCCGGGGTCACGCGCAGCGCATCGGCGGTCTGCTCCACGCTCCAGTCCTCCCAGAACCGCAGTACCAGCACCGCCCGGTAGCGGGGCGGCAGTTCCATCAGCGCCGCCTGCATCACCAGCCGCAGCTCCGGCGTCACCGGCTCGGCGGAGGCGGGCTCGGGCACCTCGTCCACCGGCTCCTCCCGCCAACTCCGCTTGCGGTACTGGTCGATGAAGGCGCGGGTGAGGATCGTACGGGCGTATGCCTCGACATTGCCGTCGCGGCGGACCCGGCCCCAGGAGGCGTAGAGCTTCATCAGGGTCGTCTGGGTCAGGTCCTGGGCCTGGTGCCAGTCCCCGCACAGCAGGTACGCGCTGCGTCTGAGCTGCCCCTGCCTGGCCTCGGCGAACTCCCGGAACTCCCGCTCCCGGACTGCTTCGCGCACCCGCCGCCCCTCCGCCGTACCGATCACACCTGTCCTTCAGAGGTACGGCGAAGGGCTCGGCGAGGTTGCACGGCGAGGGAGGAAAACTTTCCGGGCCGACGCGTGCAACCCGCCCCGGCCGGTGCCCCGTACTCCTCTCACGCAACCGACCCGACCACCGAGGAGCACTCTTGACGAACCGTCATGGCATCCGACCCACCCGCCGTCTCCTGATCGCTGTCGTCGCCGGAGGTGCCGTGGCCGTTGCGGGCTGGGCAGCCGTCGCGGGCGCGGCGACCGGCTCACCCACGACGAAGCCGACGGCGGTGCCGTCCGCCGCGCCGTCCGCGGCGCCGTCCAAGGTCCCGTCCGCGGCACCCTCCGCCGTGCCGTCCGCGGAGCCCTCCGCTGTGCCGTCCGTGGCGCCCTCCACCGTGCCGTCCCCGGTGCCGTCACCCGTGGCGACCAAGCGGCCGTCGCAGCCGAGTCCGGTGCCGTCCGTACCGGCGACCGAGCCGAGTCCGGTGCCGTCCGTCCCGGGGAGCGGGCCGAGCACAGTGCCGACGGCGGTGCCGAGCCAGAAGCCCTCGACCGCCCCGAGCCCCGTCCCCACGATCACCAAGCGGCCCTCGAAGTAGGCCGCGGCGGAGCGAAGGACCCGACCGGCCGGCCCAGGCCGTCTTCCTGGG